>PTLL01000028.1 GCA_002938315.1 Alphaproteobacteria bacterium MarineAlpha3_Bin2
AAGGACGGTCCATGGTCTGGGGTGAATTGCCTAGGCGTCGATCCTCGCTTAATTTGGACCTCCGGTCACGGGATACAACCAAATTCATTCGCCGGGAAAGGAAATATGAGCCCGCAAACTATATATGCTCTTGCCAGCGCCGGTGGCCGCGCCGGTATCGCCGTGATCCGCGTTTCCGGGCCTGAGGCGGCGGCGGCGTTGACGGCGTTGGCCGGTAACGGTGGCGCGGCGGCGCAGGATCATCCGCGCCGGGCGACCCGGGCCCTGTTGGATGATCCCGGTACGTCGGCACCCATCGACGACGGCCTGGTGATCTGGTTCCCGGCGCCGAACAGCTTTACCGGCGAAGACGTTTCGGAATTCCATCTTCATGGCGGTCCCGCCGTGATCACCGGCGTCCTGGAGGCGCTGGCGGCGATGGCGGGCTTGAGAATGGCGACGCCTGGTGAATTCACCCGACGCGCCTTCGAGAATGGCAAGATGGACCTGACCGCGGCTGAGGGCCTTGCCGACCTGATCGACGCGGAGACGGTGGCGCAGCGCCGCCAAGCCTTGCGGCAGCTAGAGGGGGAACTGGGCCGGCTTTACGAGGATTGGCGGCAACGGTTGTTAGGGGCGCTGGCCCACGGAGAGGCCGGCATTGATTTTTCCGACGAGGATCTGCCTGCAGGGATCGAGGCCGCGGCCCGCAAGGACGTCGCCCAACTGGAACGCGCCATTGCCGACCACTTGAAAGATGGGCGGCGTGGCGAACGGCTGCGCGATGGGTATCATATCGCCATTATCGGTCCCCCCAATGCCGGCAAGTCGAGCCTGCTAAATCAACTGGCGCGGCGTGATGCCGCCATCGTTTCGTCGACCGCCGGCACGACCCGGGATGTTATTGAAGTGCATCTTGATCTCGGCGGGTACCCGGTCACCGTTGCCGATACCGCCGGGCTTCGCGACGTTGGTGAAAAGGGCGATACGGTTCAAGGCAGTGGTAATGATGAAATCGAAGCCGAAGGCATCCGCCGCGCCCGCGCCCATGCCGCCGATGCGGATTTGCGCCTTGCCGTCTTCGATGGCGAAGCCTGGCCGGAGGCCGATCCGGCGACGGTCGGGCTGGTCGATGACAGCACCATCGTCGTCATTAACAAGTGCGACCTTGCCCCGCTGGCGGCGCCATTGGCAGTCAATGAACAAGCGGCGCTGGCGATCTCGGCGCTGACCGGCGACGGCATTGAGGGCCTGCTGGAAACGATTACCGAGCGTGTCGCGGCGCTGATGAATGCGGCGGCCTCGCCTGCCCCCGCCCTGACCCGGACCCGGCATCGTGAAGCCCTGGAAGAATGCCGTGCCGCCCTCGGCCGGTTTCTTGCCCTCGAGGCCGGCGCCGGAACACCGGAACTGGCGGCCGAGGACCTCCGCCTGGCGGCCCGTGCCCTCGGGCGGATTACCGGACGGGTCGACGTCGATGATGTGTTGGATGTGATCTTCAGAGATTTTTGTATCGGCAAATGAGAACAAAACGGAATCAACGGTTTGTTTCACGTGAAACGGTGGTGAAGGGCCCTTGGGTTGAGAGGTTTTGTTTGAATTGCCCGGACAATGCACTACATTCCTGCGCATGAAAAACGGGCCTAACCATTGTGCGCCATCATACGATGTCATCGTCATCGGTGGCGGCCACGCTGGCAGCGAAGCGGCGGCAGCGGCGGCGCGCATGGGCGCCCGGACCCTGTTGCTGACCCACCGTATTGAGACTATCGGTGAAATGTCCTGCAATCCGGCCATCGGCGGCCTGGCCAAGGGACAATTGGTGCGCGAGGTCGATGCCCTCGACGGTATTATGGCCCGCGCCACAGACCGCGCCGGCATCCAATTCCGTATCCTCAACCGGTCAAAGGGGCCGGCGGTTCAGGGCCCCCGCGCCCAGGCCGACCGCAAGCTTTACCGCCACGCCGTCCAGGCGCTGCTCAAGGAACAGCCGGGTTTGGATATTGAAGCCGACGGCGTCGAAGATTTAATCCTCGATAATACCGGCGCCGTGACCGGGGTTCGCACCACCGCCGGACGCGACATTTCCGCCGCCGCCGTCGTGGTGACGACGGGGACGTTCCTGCGCGGCATGATCCATATCGGCGACACCCAAATTCCGGCCGGGCGCGTCGGCGACAAACCGGCGATTGGACTGGCCTATACCTTTAAGCGATTGGGCTTCGCGCTGGGGCGTTTGAAAACCGGGACACCGCCGCGCCTCGATGGCCGTAGTATCGATTGGGGAGGATTACAGGTGCAGCCCGGCGACGATCCGCCAACCCCGTTTTCGACCCTCACCGACCGCATTGCGGTGCCGCAGATTAATTGTCACCTGACCGGCACTACGCCTGCCGGCCATGACCTGATCCGCGACAACCTGCATTTGTCGGCGATGTATTCGGGCAATATCTCCGGCCCCGGTCCGCGCTACTGTCCGTCTATTGAGGACAAGGTGGTCCGTTTCGCCGACCGTCAGCGCCACCAGATCTTCCTAGAGCCCGAGGGCTTGGATGACGACACCATTTATCCCAACGGCATTTCGACGTCGCTGCCGAAATCGGTTCAGCTGGAATTTTTGAAAACCATCCCGGGTCTTGAATCCGCCACGATGCTGCAGCCCGGATACGCCATTGAATATGATTTTGTCGATCCCCGCGAGCTTAAGCCCAGCCTCGAGGCACGGCGTGCGAAAGGGCTTTTCCTGGCTGGCCAGATCAACGGCACCACCGGGTATGAAGAGGCCGCCGCCCAGGGGCTGATGGCCGGCATCAATGCGACGCGCGCCGCGAGCAAGATGGGGGCCGCGGGCGGAAACGGTACGCCGGGTGCCGCGTTTATCCTCGACCGCGCCGATGCCTATATCGGCGTCATGATCGACGACCTAGTGACCCAGGGCGCCGTCGAGCCCTACCGCATGTTTTCATCGCGGGCCGAATACCGGCTCAGGCTGAGGGCCGACAATGCCGATCAACGACTGACGGCGAAGGGTGCCGCCGTCGGCTGCGTCGGGCCTGAACGGGTGGCCCGGTTTGCCGATAAGATGGCGGCGCTGGAGGGCGCGGCGGCCTTACTGGATGAGCTGGAAGCGTCTCCGAACAGGCTCAAGGATGCAGGCATCGTCATCAACCAGGATGGCGTTAAAAGAACCGCCAAGACTCTGTTGGCCTATCCGGACATCGACCTCGGTCGGCTCGCGTCCCTGTGGCCGGAATTGGCGGCGATCCCCCCTGCTATCGCCCGACAGCTTGAGATCGAGTCCGGCTATGCCAGTTATATCGAACGCCAGGACGCCGATATCCTGGCTTTTCGCCGTGACGAATCCCTGGAAATTCCTGACGATCTGGATTTTGAGACGATCAGCGGCCTGTCCGTGGAGGCTCGTACCAAGCTGGCCGCCGCCCGTCCCGCGACCTTAGGCGCGGCGGCGAGGATTTCCGGCGTCACCCCGGCGGCGCTGACCACCCTGCTCGGTCATGTCCGCCGCCATTCTACGCCGCAACAACAGTCGGGTTCGGTTTCTGCCTGACGGGACGATTTGGGAAAGTGTTTCACGTGAAACAGAGCCGATTCCTAACCCCGAAAATAGACTCCCAGTAACGCTGATGAGGCCGTTGACCCCTGAGGGTTTTCAAGAGATGACCGGCGTTTCCGATGATACGCTGGACCGCCTGAAGGCCTATACGGTGTTGTTGGATAAATGGCAACGCAAGGTCAATCTGGTTGGACGGGGCAGCCTCGGCGATGTTTGGCGCCGGCACTTTCTAGATAGTGCGCAATTATGGCCGTTGGTACCGACCCATATAAAAAACGTCGTCGATATCGGCAGCGGTGCCGGGTTCCCCGGCTTGGTATTGGCGATAACCGCAACCGGCTCATTTAAAGGTGTGGAAATCCACCTTGTAGAAAGTAACGAAAGAAAGTGTGCATTTTTACGTGAGGTCAACCGGGCGACGGAAGCGGAAGCAGTGATTCATCATTCCAGAATAGAAGATTTGCCGGACTTTATGGCCGATGTGGTGGTCTCCCGGGCGGTTGCGTCATTAGAGAAACTTTTGGAATACGCAAATTTGGTACTAAAAAAAGACGGACAATGTTTATTCCTAAAGGGTAAAAAATGGCGAGATGAATTGACGCAAGCACAAAAAAAATGGATTATAAATGACTCAGCAATTCAAAGTTTGTCCGATCCCTCGGGCATGGTCTTGAAATTGGAGGCGATAGCGCACCGTGATGATTCCTGAAGGACAACGTCGGCTAAACCCCACAACCCGCATAATCGCCGTCGCCAATCAAAAAGGCGGGGTCGGAAAAACCACCACGACTATCAATCTGTCGACGGCGTTGGCGGCGATCCGCCAAAAAGTGTTGATTATCGACCTCGACCCCCAGGGCAACGCTAGCACCGGCCTTGGTGTTGCCCGCGAAGACCGTGTCTGCAATTCTTACCATGTCCTGATCGGCGAGGCAGAGGTTGCCGACGCCGTCCGTGCAACAGAGATTCCCGGCCTTGATATCATGCCGTCGGGGATCGATCTGTCGGGCGCGGAAATCGAACTGGTCGGCATGGAGCGCCGGGAATACCGTTTAAAGGAAACTCTTAAAGCCGGCGCCGAGGAATATGATTACGTGATGATCGACTGTCCACCGTCGCTCGGCCTGTTGACTATCAACGCCCTGGTTGCCGTGCAAGCGGTGTTGGTGCCGTTGCAGTGCGAGTTTTTCGCCCTCGAGGGGATCAGCCAACTGGTCAACACGATCGAGCGCGTCAAAACCGCGTTCAATCCGGGACTTGATATACAGGGCATCGTTTTGACCATGCATGACCGCCGCAACAATCTGTCCGGTTTGGTCGCCGATGATGTCCGCGAGCATTTCGGCGACAAGGTCTATAAAACCGTTATTCCCCGGAACGTGCGGGTGTCCGAAGCGCCGTCGCACGGCCGCCCGGTGATGATTTACGATCTCCATTGTCCCGGCTCTCAAGCCTACCTCAGCCTGGCGGGAGAGGTCATTCACCGCGAACGGCGGTTGATGGCATGATGGCGGAAAAGAAACGCCAAAGCCTTGGTCGCGGCCTAGACGCGCTTTTGGGGGAAGAAACCAAAGAAAGAGTCGGTTCCGACCGGATCAAAGGATCCCGGCAAGTTCCCGTCGAACGGCTACACCCCGGCCGCAACCAACCACGTCATTCCATCGATGAAGAGTTAATTGAAGAATTGGCTCAATCGATCCGTGAAAACGGCATTATCCAACCGTTGCTGGTTCGCCAGCATCCCGACGATCAAGACGCTTTTGAAATTATCGCCGGCGAACGGCGTTGGCGCGCCGCCCAAATGGCAAAGGTCCACGAGGTCCCGGTCGTCATTCGGGATTTGAATGATCAGGAATCACTCGAAATCGGGTTGGTCGAAAATTTACAGCGCCAAGACCTGTCGCCTTTGGATGAAGCCATCGGATATCAGCGCCTGATCAATGAATTTGCACATACCCAAGACGTCCTTGCCAAAACCGTCGGCAAGAGCCGGCCCCACATCGCCAATACCTTGCGTCTGTTGGGCTTGCCGGCGCCGGTTAAAAAAATGCTGGACGGAAATGAATTATCGGCCGGCCACGCCCGCGCTTTGCTGAATGCGCCGGACCCGTTAGCTTCGGCGCGTGAGGTTACTAAAAAGGGCCTCAGCGTGCGCCAGACCGAACGGTTGGTGAAGAAAAACAAACGCCAGAAAGAGACCCCTTCAACACCAGAGAAAAAAGATGTCGATACCCTGGCCCTGGAACGGGATTTGGCCAATCTCTTAGGACTGAAAGTGGCAATTAAATTCAAGGGGAATGGGGGTTCATTGACGGTCAATTATAAATCTTTGGAACAGTTGGATGATATTCTTCTCAGATTGGGCCATGGTGGGGGTAAGACTGGCGCCCCGCCGCCCGACACGGCTGTGGAAGAGCCCACCCTTAAGAAAAAAGAAGCCAGGAAGAAGCCAAAAAAGAAATGGCCGAAGTTTTCAATCGGCCTGAAATCTTCCGCCAAAGGTAAAAAGAAAAAACCTTAAGTTCTGGTATTCCCGGCCCTGGCGGCTTGGGCAATCCGCATTAAGGCACGGTGACAGCCGGCGGCAGCGGGAAAACCGGTGGATTTGCAATCAATTTCTGCTTCTATGGCTAGTGCAAGGGCCATCGCCAACCGATCGGTTTGCCAACGCCTCATCTGTTTTAGAAATTCAGATTTGAACTTATATATTATCGGTGGTTTGAGTTTGGATAGCGCTTGATCAAAAGTGTCACCGTTATCAACCATGCCCAGCGCCAAGTGTAGCCGTTCTAAATGACGGGCAACGGCTCGTAAGATGCCGATGGGACTGGCACCTTCTGAAAAGGCTCTATCCAGGGTACGGTCCAGGCCTGAGGAATCTCCATTGGCGGTGGCAAAGGCAACAAGGTCAAGTGACATACCGGCGCTATCACCGATACACGCCATGGCGTCCGAAAGACTGACGGTTTTGAATTGGCTGCCATTCGCTGCCCCATGTCCGTCTTGGACACCGCCGGCGTAAAGGGCCAGTTTGTCTAACTCCCCCCGAGTGATCATTCTATCGCCGCCAAGGTTTTCAACAAGAAAATCGGTGGCGTCGGCTTCGGCCCTGAGCCCATAGCGGCCCAAAGTTTCAACGATGACGGTTCGAAGCACCTGGCCATCATCTTCATAACATCCAATGGCTGCCGCCTTTGGGGATTTCTCGAATAGCTTACGTAAGGATGATCTCGGCCCCAGGGTTCCGGCCTCGACAATGACCAGCGCATCATTGGTTTCGTTATTGAGAAGGTCACTAAGGATGGATGATATGCCGTCAGTGGCACCTTCTACCATAATCACCCGCCGCCCCCCGGTCATGGAAAGTTGCGCCGCTTCATCAATAAGACGCGGTGGATCGGATTTAAGGTCAGGCCCGGAAAACTCGACAACCCGGAAGGGATCGGAAAGATCCTCGACGGCGGTTTTGGCCAAATCCCGCGCGCGTTCGCGAACCAAGCCACGATCCGGCCCGAACAGAAGAATGGCCGCCGTATCGGCGCCGGGTTGGCGAAGGAAGCTATCAATACGGGCCCCGGAAATTTTCACGGGGATCAGTTATTTTTGGCGGTCTGGGGCCGGGAAAAATAAACACCCAACTGGGTTCGAATGTCTTGGCTTAATTCACGAACCGCTCGTTGCCGGGCATTTTTTAAGGCCATCAGGGTGGCGAATTCAGAATCAAGGATGTTGTAGCTCACGGTGATCGAGCGTGAATTGGAAAAAAGTCTCTTGCCACCGGTGGAATCAGACAAACTAAACTTAGCCGTTAAGGTTAGATTGGCGCGGGTGGCAAAGGCACTTTTTTTGACCGCAAGCGACGAGATGGATTCTTTTACCTTGGTCTTCATAATGAATTGCGCCCGGACGTTGCGTTGTGTTGGGTTAAGCGCAGTCAGTAAATGATTTCGCAGCTGTTGGCCGATCCGGTCAGGGATGGGCAGGACCTTGATCCGGGCGAATTCCGGCATCGCGCTTACTTGGGCGCCTTCACTATAGAGGGGGCGGAAACCGCAGGCCTGTAAAATAATCAGGCCGATAAGGAACGGTGTGCCTTTAAATAACGACATTGACGATCCGATTGGGAACAATAATGACCTTGCGAATGGGTTTATCTCCGATTGCAGACGCTACATTGTGAAGGGAAAGGGCGGCTTCTTCCGTGGATTTTTGGTCGCTGTCCTTGGCCAACTCAAGGGTCCCTCTAAGTTTTCCATTCACTTGAACCGCAATAGTGACGCTATTTTCCACCAAAAGGTTTGGATCGGCCACGGGCCATGCGGTATCCGCAAGAAGCGTTTCATGGCCAAGACTATGCCATAGATCTTCGGCTAGGTGGGGCATCATTGGTCCGATCAGGCAAATGGCCACTTCCAGTCCATGGCGGCGGACCCAGGCGGCCCCATCTTGTTGGGGCTCAAGGGCGTCCAGGGTATTGGTCAGTTCTCGAATGCGTGCGACAGCCTTGTTGAAGTGAAATTTATCCAGGTCGCTTGATACCGAGGCAATGGTGATGTGAATGGCCTTTTCGGTTGCCAAGGCGGCGCCGCTTATGGCTTCAGGTTTTTCGGCGTTAATTTTGGAAAATTCTTTTTCGGGCTGATTGATGAGGCGCCACAAGCGGTTGGCATACCGCCAGGCGCCTTCAATTCCGGAGTCGGTCCAGTCAAGATCGCGTTCAGGGGGGCTGTCGGACAACATAAAAAGGCGCGCCGTGTCGGCGCCATAGGCGTCGATGATGGATTCCGGGTCGACGACATTCTTCTGGGATTTGCTCATTTTTTCCGACCGTCCGACCGTGACCGGGCCGCCGCCGTCCCGTAGGGCCGGCTTGTCCCCGTCTAGCTCCACCTCTTCGGGCAACAACCAATTGCCAGCGGCGTCTTTGTAGGTTTCGTGACAGACCATGCCCTGGGTCAACAATCCCTCAAATGGTTCCTTGATGCCAAGGTATCCGCACTTGTTAAGCGCCCGGGTAAAAAACCGGGAATAGAGAAGGTGTAGGACAGCATGTTCGATGCCGCCGATGTATTGATCTACCGGCAGCCAGTAATCAACGGCGTCACGGTCAAGGGCGCCGTCGGCGTGAGGGGAGCAGAAACGGGCGAAATACCAAGACGATTCAAAAAAAGTATCGAAAGTATCGGTCTCCCGCTGGGCCGGCTTGGCGCAAGTCGGGCAGTCCACGTATTTCCATGTCGGGTGACGTTCAAGCGGGTTTCCCGCCTCCCCGAGTTCGACGTCATCTGGCAGGACGACCGGCAATCCAGCCTCGGGAACGGGAACGATGCCGCAACCGGGACAATGGACCACCGGGATCGGGCAGCCCCAATAGCGTTGACGCGAAATGCCCCAGTCCCGCAGCCGGTAATTAACCGCCTTCAACCCGGCGCCGTCGGCTTCAAGCCGATCGATGATCTTCGCCTTGGCGTCGGCGACGACGAGGCCGTTGAGAAAATCCGAATTAATCATTACTCCATCGTCAATAAAGGCCTCGGTATCGACGCTAAAGTCTTCTTGGCCTTTTGGCGCGACCACGGCAATGACATCGAGATCGTACTTTCGAGCGAAGTCCAAGTCGCGTTGATCGTGAGCGGGACAGCCGAAAATGGCCCCGGTTCCATATTCCATGAGGACAAAATTGGCGACGTAAACAGGTAGCGTACTATCGGCAATGAAGGGATGGCGGACTCTGAGGCCGGTATCAAAGCCGATTTTTTCGGCAGTTTCGATGGCGGCTTCACTGGTTCCGGTGCGCCCGCATTCGGCGATGAACGCCTCCAGGCCGGTATCATCAGCGGCCAACTCCTGCGATAGCGGATGATTGGGGGAAAGGGCGCAAAAAGAAGCGCCGAATATGGTGTCGGGCCGGGTTGTGTAGACTTCGACACGATCATCGCGATTTTCAAAGTCGAAATACATACAAGCGCCCTCAGACCGCCCGATCCATTTTTCCTGCATCAGGCGCACCCGGTTTGGCCACCGCTCAAGCGGTTCCAGGTCCTCCAATAACTCCTGAGCGAACGCCGTAATTTTCATGAACCATTGAGAGAGGAGCCGTTTTTCAACATCGGCGCCGGACCGCCATCCCTTGCCGTCGATGACCTGTTCGTTGGCGAGCACGGTATTTTCAACAGGGTCCCAATTAACCCAGGATTCTTTTCGGTACACCAGGCCCTGGTCGAGGAAATCCAGAAACATTTTTTGTTCGTGGCGGTAGTAGGTTTGATCGCAGGTCGCCAGCTCCCTGCCCCAGTCATAACTAAGCCCCATGGACTTGAGTTGGCTGCGCATGGTGTCGATGTTTTCATGAGTCCAGAGGGCGGGATGAACATTGTTGGCGATGGCGGCATTTTCCGCCGGCAGCCCGAAAGCGTCCCAACCCATTGGATGGAGGACGTTAAACCCCCTGGCCCGCTTATAACGCGCGACAACATCGCCAAGGGTATAATTGCGCACGTGCCCCATATGGATGCGGCCGGAGGGATAGGGAAACATCTCCAGCACGTAATATTTCGGCTTGTCCCGGTCCTCGGTGACGGCAAAGCATTTCCGGTCTTCCCAGATGGACTGCCACTTGGCTTCCGTTTCCTTGAAATTGTAACGCGACATATGGATATGGGGGCTCTGTCTTGTCTTGCTGGGTGCGCCCCGGTTTATATCGGCGTCGGGGAACGGGCAAGCTGATTAATTTGTAATGGATTGATTTCGCAATTGCCGCGCCCGCATCAGAATGGCGTCTTCGATTTTGATTCCGGTTTCATCCGGAACGGCGGCGTCTTTCCAGTTGCCGGTGCGGTCCTGGATCTGACGAAAGACGGCAACCCGGACTCCATCGGCGCGAAGTTTCCGGTCAAGTATATAAACATTCAACTTGAACCGTTCGCTGGGGGCTTCCGGGGGGGTGTGCCAATCGGTGAGGATGACGCCGCCGAAAGCATCGGCCGTATTGACGGGCATGAATGAAATGGTGTCTATGGATGCGCGCCACAGATAGAAATTGACGCCAAACGCGCCACCCGAATTGTCCTCGGGCTTGGAGCCGAATAAAGTCAGCCCGCCTTTGCCGAAAATGGTGTTCCTTTCTTCAAAATCGATATCTTCGAGGGCGGTGGTGCCCGAGGTTTCATCTTGTTCAGGCGTGTATTCCTCGTAATTGGAGCAGGACGTCAGCACCCCGCCGGCGATGGCGAAAATAAAACCAATTTTCAGGGCAGATTTTTTTATTTTAAATCTCATTGACTTTGTCTTTTCCATTTCCGGCCACCTCAAGGACGGCACTCTTCTATTGGTGGCTTATTATAATACATTTGGGCCTGCCGTCAGCCCCCGTTAATAAAACCGCTGATTCCCGCGTATCCCAGAGCACTGCCGCCCCTAAGACGCTTGAAAGTGGATATCGAAATGCCGCCCAAGGCATAGGTGGGAAGCGGGCTCCGTCGGCACCAGGACTGGAACCGTACAGCACCCAACGGGGCCCGGTCAGGATGACTGGCGGTTGGAAAAACAGGGGACAATAAGGCGGCATCGGCGCCGGCGGCTTTGGCTTGAAATAGTGCCATCGGAGAGTGGGCGGCGGCGGTCACTAGCCATCCGGGTTTGCGCCATGCCCGCCACGGTCCTGGCCCCAAAGCGGCCATGGATTCGGGAAGGTGTAACCCGTCGGCGCCGACCTTAAGCGCCAGCCTGGCATCGGCGGCGATAAGGACTCGGATGTTTTTTCTGCTGGCCACCGCTATCAGTCGGCGCGCTATTTCCTCGCGGTCCGGGACGCCATAATGGCGAAAAATCACGGCACAGTTCGGCGGCAGTACCGTGGCCGCGGCCACCGGGTCAGGAAGGCGCTTCTCGTCAGTCATGAGAAAGAACGCCGGCAACGCCCCCTGAGAAGGCCTTGTAGTATGGCTTAAATTGAGGCCGTGCCCCTGGTCTGTTACGGTCATCTTATTCCTGTCTGTTTTGGCAGTTCTTTTAACACCATGGCGGCCCCGGTGACCACAGAGACGAACATCAGCGAAAATCTTTCCACCCTTTCGGCGACAATTGAGGCGGCGGTGGCGGGCGCATCGCGCCCTTCGGATTCGGTGAGCTTGGTTGCAATTTCCAAATCCCATCCGGCGGCAGCGGCGCGCGAAGCCCTAGATGCCGGTCACCGTATTTTCGGTGAAAACCGGGTTCAGGAAGCCATTGATAAGTGGCCGGCGCTTAAGACGGATTATACCGAGGTCGAGCTGCATCTGGTTGGGTCCTTGCAACGCAACAAGGTCAACAACGCCGTCGGCCTTTTCGATGTCATCCATACAATTGACCGGCCAAAACTAGCCCGGGCCGTTGCCGTTGAAATGGACAAAAGCGGCCATCGTCCGCAATGTTTCATTCAGGTCAACACCGGTGAAGAGCCCCAAAAAAGCGGCGTCCTGCCGACAGGGGCCGACGCCTTTATCGGCCAATGCCGGGGCGAGTTGAACCTACCGGTGCAGGGCTTAATGTGCATCCCGCCACAGGATGAAGAGCCTTCCTTACATTTTGCCCTGCTGCGGGAGATCGCCATGCGCAACGGCCTTAAAAGCTTAAGCATGGGAATGAGCGGAGATTTTGAAACCGCCATCCGGTTCGGCGCCACCCATGTCCGGGTCGGCACCGCCATTTTCGGGCCAAGGCCGCCAATTAAGGCATCATAACTGAAAGCACCGCGGTCTCGTCGCATTGGCTCAATAAGGTCAACAAATCCTCAAGCGCAAGGGCGACACAACCCTCTGTCGAATCGTACTTCGGCCTTGCCACGTGCATGAAAATGGCGCTGCCAAGCCCGGGTATGATGGGATCGTCGTTGTAGCCAAGCTCGACAATGACGTCATAGACATTGTCGGCCCGCCATAACGCCTCGTGGCTGGCGGAAAAGGGAAGCTTGATCAATTGATTATAAGATGCGTTTCCGGGCTCATCACACCACCCGTCATCGGCCCCAAGGGCACTGATAGGAAGGCCCGTAAACGGTGGTTTACGCCGGTCGGGCCTATACATGACCCGGCGTAACGGGAACCTGCCGGCGGGGGTTGCGCTATCGCCTTCCTTTTTATTGGAGGTAACGCCGCCCCGTCCGATCACGCAACGGGCCTGGGTGGTGTTCCAGGACAAGGTTTCAGGCGGCCGGACAATGATCTCCATAACCGCCAGTATACCCTATTTAGTGATTTTGCTGCAGGCCCTAGCGCGCCAAATCGATTCTATTGGGCTTGTCGTTTCTGGTCGGGGTCGCCCCGACGAGAGCGGCACCATTGTCATACTTTGATAGTGCCGACAGCATGGAATCCGAGAACCAACCGCCATCTGCGGCGATAGCGCCAGAGGGAGGAGTGGCGGGCCGCTGAGCGGATTGGCGAACGGTTGGGGTGCCCACCTTCACCACTTGCTGCGCATCATAAAAGTTTACGGCGGCGAGGGATGTCGCGCCTTGCCGTGCCGCGCGGATAGCCGCTTTGGCCTCTGAGGCTTGGGCGGCTTGAATCACGGCCCCTGATTTCAGGTCCTGGCGTAACGCCGCCAGGGCGTTGACACCGCGAACGGGGGCCTTGAACGGGGCCTCGGCAAAGGGCGTTGCTTCCTTGCGCCGGGGGGCCGGAACCGGTAGCAACCCGGACTGGGTGGCTGACCGGGAACCCGGTTGAGGCGTCCCGGTGGGGGTGGCGGCGGACTTCCGATAGGAGGCTTCCGCCATCGCCCAGTTAGCGACTTCGATGGTTTCTGATAGGGCGGGGGCCGGTGCGGAAACCATGACGTTGCCGCCCACCTGATTCGCCCCCATTTTACCGGCGGCGGACTTCCGGTAGGAAGTCTCGGCCATGGCCCAGGCGGTGACGGGGTCGGCGGGTTCCGTGGCGGTAGCGGTCAGAGAGGGGGCGCGAGAAATAGCGACCGGCCCGGTTACGTTATCGGAAACCTCGGGTGGGGTTGATGTGCCATCATCGAAAAACGCCATCACGTGTTCGCCGACATCCTTGCCGGTGACGTCATCGATCATGACATTGGCCAAGGCGGCGACGGTTCGCTGATTATGTTCATGATTGTTATCCCGTCCTTTATTTGCCTAAACACATGGCAAAAGCAATGCCAGAACGAAAATATTTAAAAACAATGAGTTAGAGTGCTGTTGGGGGCCGCAATCGGGCTAAACCGGCAATAAATACCACTCCGGGTGAAATCCCAGGCATGGGCGGAAAATTAAAAGCTAAGACCTTGTAAAAGCTTTAAAAAACGTGCCCGCCCCGGGCCGCCTTGGTGCGCAGATAGGATTCATTATGCTCATTCGACGGGAAGGCATGGGGGACCCGTTCTTCGACGACAATGCCGCAATTCGACAGCGCCGAAACCTTGTTCGGATTGTTGGTCATCAGCCGGACTTCGCCGAAACCAAGCAATCGCAGGATTTGGGCGGCGGGAAGATAGACCCGCTCATCGGCGTCGAAACCCAACTGCTCGTTGGCGTCGATGGTATCGAAGCCCCGGTCTTGGAGCTCGTAGGCCCGGAGCTTGTTGACCAAACCAATACCGCGGCCCTCTTGCGCAAGGTACAGCAAGATACCGGCGCCGGCGGTGGTGATTTCCTTGATCGCGCCCTGAAGCTGGTCTCCGCAATCACACCGAAGGGAGCCTAGTAAGTCACCGGTGAAACACTCCGAATGTAGGCGGGTCAGCACCGGTTCGCTCTTTTTAGGCTCGCCGATAACGATTGCCAGGTGTTCAAGCCCGCCGTCAACCGGGCGAAAGGCGATAATCCGGGTGTTCTGGGTGTCGGGCAAGGGAACCCGGGCCGAACTGACGGCGCGAAGGGTGCGGGCCTGGGTGCTGTCGTACTGGAAAATATCGCCGGCATCGACCAACAGAAGGTCGTGGCGTGCGGCCCATGCGGCTAAATCGTCTGCGGTGGGATCGGCGATTTCTGCGGTCACCGCCGCCGGCAGAAGCCGGGCGATCTTGGCCAGCGCCACGGCGGCGCTTTCGCAGTTAAAGGTCGGTGTTTCCTTGACGGTAACGGTCAGTGCCGCTCTGTCCTTTTCCGACAAGGGATTATCGGCAATGGGGTCGGCAAGGTCACGGATTAGTTCTGCAGTCAGTGCTTCTCCGGTGGTCAGGGAGACGATCTTGCCGACGGTTTCGGCAACACCCAAAACGGCGGCGCGGCGCGCTGTAATGGCCATGACTGGCGGCGAATGACTGATTTCGCCAAGCTCCTTGAGTGCATCGGGCGTAATCGATTCGGCGGCCTGAACCAGGACGGCAACGCCACCGCCACCGCGAACGGCAACCAGCCGCCCGCGCCGGAGTTCCGAGACGGCACGATCGACCGCCAGAAGGGAAACAGGCTCTCTGGAAGCGGGCATCGACAGAAGTTCGAACTGTTTTTCACTCATAACCTTACAAATACAACATTTATTGTGTTTCGAGGAGGTTATAATGGGGTTGCGTAATGGGTCTTTATACTAATTTATTACTCTTTAAAATAACCCCTTGTACCTCAGCGCCATTAGAGACCCCTTTAAAGGATAATCATGACCACCGGCAAACGAATTCTGATCGTCGAAGATGACACCACGCTGCTGGAAATGCTGAGCGATCAGCTTCAATTGCATGAGGAGTTTTCCACCGTCGGCGTGACCTCCGCCGCGGAAGCCTTGGAGCAGGCGAAAGAAGATTATTTCGACGTCATTCTTCTTGATGTCGGTCTTCCGGACATGGATGGCCGCGAAGTCTGCCGCCTGATGCGCCGAAATGGCGTAACCTCCCCGATTATCATTCTGACCGGCGCCGACACCGATGCCGACACCATTTTAGGCCTGGACGCTGGCGCCAATGATTATATCGTCAAGCCCTTCCGGCTGGGCGTTCTGCGGGCCCGGTTGCGGGCCCATATCCGTCAACATGAACGAAGCGATGATGCGGTCTTCACCATTAGGCCTTATACCTTTCAGCCCAGCAACAAGCTGCTGATTAACAACGAAGACGAAAAAAAGGTGCGCCTAACCGATAAGGAGACGGCGATCCTTAAATACCTTTATCGCTCCGGTGACAAGGTCGTCAGTCGGGATGTGCTGCTGGACGAGGTTTGGGGCTACAATGCCAGCGTCACCACCCATACCTTGGAGACCCATGTATACCGATTGCGCCAAAAAATTGAGGAAAATCCCTCCAGTGCCCGGATTTTGATTACCGAACCTGGCGGCTACCGTCTGGTTCCCTAAACCTCGCCCGGCGCCAAAAAAACGCCCGGCAGGGGGGGTGCCGGGCGCTTCGGGCCTTTAATACAGGCCGGAGGATGATGGGAAACCATCCTCGGAGGGCGAACCAGCTACATTGAGCGGCCGCCTCTTATATATTTAGATATGGTTGTCCCAAGGCTGTTTCCAGGCCTAGGTAAAATAATTACTCATTTTTGAGGTAATCGGGAGTCACTTCGATCTCGAAGAGGCCTTGCTTCAAGGTGACCCCAAACCGGGGGTCAAGTAGGGAAATATTGGTGATCACGCCCTGAGCGTCGGTGACTGTCCATTTTCTCAGGCTTAAAGGCCTGTCGCTGAAAATCAGCGTTATGTTGCCTTCCAACGGGTCGCTTCCCTTGATGACCGTTAGCCTGAGGACCCCGGGGCCGCGTTCGAAGGCAGTGACGATGGTGTCCTCCGATGAAAAAGAAATATTTTCCCTGAGCAGGACCGCCGCCTGCGTTGCATCGAGGTCGAAATAGCTGACTTGATTCAACTCCTTGTCATAAAAGCCGAGATTGGTCCCGTCAGACACGATCAACATGGGATTGGGGTCATCGTACTCAAGCCGCATCTTACCGGGCTTGGAAAAATACAGCGCCCCTTCGGAAAAATCGCCATCGGAAGAAACTTGAAGAAACCGGGCCTGCAGCGTTTTGATGGTATTCAGGTATTTCTCGATGCGCGAAATGTCGGCGCGGTCATCCTTGCTTAGATTGGCAAGGCCCTGGGCCTGCGCCCCCGGCATGCCAGGACCAGGCATTAGAATAAGCAAGACCGCAAGCAAGACGGCCATAAGGCGGGAGGTTCGTATCTGTGCGGTGTCGGTAGGTACGAGCATGATGTCGCCGTTGTAGACAACGCAGCCTTGGGCGTAAAGAGCAGGCGTCGGCCTAATCGCCGTGATGACCGATCAGCACCTCGCGCCGACCGACCCGGTTGGCGGGGCTGACGATGGCTTCGGTTTCCATCTGCTCGATAATCCGTGCCGCCCGATTATAGCCGATTTGAAGGTGGCGCTGGATAAAACTGGTCGATGCCTTGCCCTCCCTGGCAACCAGGGCGACGGCATCGTCATAAAGGACGTCGTTTTCCTTCGCCCCACTTGCCCCCGGCCCGTCTTCGACGGCGTCCTCCCGGGTGACCTCTTCGATATAGTCGGGTTCGGCCTGGGACTTCAGGAAACCGACCACGCGTTCGACCTCTTCGTCCGAAACGAAGGGACCGTGAACCCGGGTAATGCGTCCGCCGCCGGCCATGAAAAGCATATCGCCTTGGCCGAGAAGCTGTTCCGCTCCCTGTTCGCCGAGAATGGTGCGGCTGTCGATCTTAGAGGTTACCTGGAAGCTGATCCGGGTCGGGAAGTTGGCCTTGATGGTGCCAGTGATAACATCGACCGAGGGCCGTTGGGTGGCCATGATCAAGTGAATGCCGGCGGCACGCGCCATTTGGGCTAGACGCTGAATGGCGGCTTCCACGTCCTTGCCGGCAACCAACATTAAATCGGCCATTTCATCGACAACGACGACGATCAGCGGCAGCGGATCCATGTCGAGGGGTTGTTCCTCCATGATCGGCTTGCCATCCTCGTCGAATCCGGTCTGCACCCGCCGGGTCAGGATTTCGCCTTTCTTGCCGGCTTCGGCAAGGCGGCTGTTATAGCCCGAGATATTTCGCACCCCCATCTGCGACATCGCCCGGTAACGATCCTCCATTTCGCGAACGGTCCACTTAAGCGCCACGATCGCTTTTGACGGCTTGGTCACCACCGGCGTTAGCAGATGCGGGATCCCCTCATAAACGGAAAGCTCCAGCATTTTCGGATCGATCATGATAAATCGGCATTCATCAGGCCTAAACCGGTACAGCAGGGATAGGATCATGGTGTTCATGGCCACCGATTTACCCGACCCGGTAGTGCCGGCAATCAGCAAATGGGGCATCGCCGCCAGATCGACAGTGACGGGCGAACCACCGATGTCCTTGCCGAGGGCTAAGGGGAGCTTTCCGGCTGCTTTTTCAAATGGGGTCGAGGCGATGATCTCCCCCAGATTGACCATTTCGCGGTTAACGTTGGGCAATTCGATGCCGATGACGTTTTGTCCCGGCACCACGGCGATGCGCACGGAAACGGCGCTCATGGATCGCGCGATATCGTCGCTGAGGCCGATCACCCGGGATGTTTTGGTGCCCGGCGCCGGCTCAAGCTCATATAAGGTGACGACGGGGCCGGGGTGCACCTTGATGACCTCGCCATGGACGCCGAAGTCTTCCAGGACGCTGGCCAGATACTTGGCGTTTTGTTGCAGAGAATCCATGTTGACTGCATCGTTGCGGCCACTTTTGGCGCCACTGTCCAGGAAATCCAAGGGCGGGGTTTGGTATTCCTTGCCGGTGCCCAGGTCCAGCTTCCCCTGACGTTCGGTTTGGGCCTTTCGCCCGGCCTTAAGGCGGGGTTTTTTGGATGCGACCAGACCGCTACGGGTCGGTGCCTTGGTCTTGGGCAAAGTTTTCCCGGCGCCGACGCGAACGGGATCGATTTCACCATCTAAATCGTCCGAATCCTGTTGGCTTTCGTTTTTCAGGTCGCCGACCCAGGCCGGCACAAATCCGAAGACGTCACGGCTCCGTTTCGCGCCGTGACCCAACGCGCTTAGTCCCAATGCCAAGGTGTGGCCCGAGGCCCGCCATTCGGCCCACGACAGGCCAAGCGCGGTAATAAAAAGGCCGGCGCCGATGGTGGCCATGATGGCGGCAATGATATCTGGGGATATTCCAAAGATTTGACCGATGGTGGAAAGGGGTGTTGAGGCAAGATTTCCGGCGACCCCGCCCAATCGCGACATCAACGGCCAATTTTCGGGTGCCGGAAGGGCATTGAGC
This sequence comes from Alphaproteobacteria bacterium MarineAlpha3_Bin2, assembly GCA_002938315.1. Classification (GTDB taxonomy): domain Bacteria; phylum Pseudomonadota; class Alphaproteobacteria; order Rhodospirillales; family Casp-alpha2; genus Casp-alpha2. Next base: position 18,733 of record PTLL01000028.1, read on the forward strand.
CCGATCGCCAGAAACATCAGGGCGAAAATTAGCAGAACCAAACGCAGCGGCCATACGGAAACACCCCGCTTACTCACCATCCGCCAACTCCAGGCGGCAAGCACAAATGCCGGAAGCATGCTGGCGAGGCCGAAGGTCTGTAACGCCAGATCTGCAATCTTGGCGCCGCCGTTCCCCAAAATATTTCCAACCACGCCGTTTCCGGCGCTGTTAAAGGACGGGTCTCCCGGCGTATAGGTGAGAATGGAAACCAGCAAACCGGCACCGAGGGCGAAAAGGCCGACGCCCACGGCCTCAGCCAGTCGCCGCCTAAAAAAATCGGCGGCGCCGATCGGCAGGACACCGGATGCGGTGGCGGCGTTACCGAAAAGGCGGGTACCGCGACCGTTGGAAAATCGCATAGTTTGAGCCATGTCCCGGTTCTACATGACTAATATTTACAATCTGTTAACACCATTTTTTAAGGGGTTGGTTCCAGTTCAGGCCGGGGCGGTGGATTGGCAATACCAGGCAAAAAAATACCGGAGGGCAGTGCCCTCCGGTGAGTTTGGGGAGTGACCGGGCCGCATACGTTAAGCGGCCCGACACAGGTCTTAAGTCTATTGTACGGTTTCGCCGTGCAGGCTGTAGTCCAGTCCACCGACTTCGGATTCTTCATCGACCCTAAGGCCCATGACCGCGCCGACAACCTTAAGAATGATAAAGGTAACGATGGCGCAATAGACGATGGTGGCGATGATGCCTTCCAACTGGATAAGGACTTGACCGGCGTTGCCTTCGAGCAGGCCGGGGGTACCGCCGATGGCTTCGACGGCGAACACGCCGGTGAGTAGGGCGCCGGTTATCCCGCCCAGACCATGGACACCGAAGACGTCCAGGGTGTCGTCGTAGCCCATTTTCGGCTTCAGCACCACGGCGCCCCAGTAACAGACGAGGCCAGCGGCGAGACCGATAATCAAGGCACCGAAGGGATCGACATACCCAGAGGCAGGCGTGATCGCGACAAGACCGGCAACGGCGCCGGAAATGATGCCCAGCACGCTCGGCTTGCGGCGGAAGATCCATTCCACAACCATCCAGGAGACCGCCGCCGTGGCCGCTGCGATCTGAGTCACGGCCATGGCCATCCCGGCGCCACCGTTAGCGGCGACCGCAGACCCGGCGTTGAAGCCGAACCAGCCGACCCACAACATCGATGCGCCGATCACGCTCAAGACCAGGTTATGGGGCGCCATGTTTTCGGTGCCGTACCCCCGCCGCTTGCCGAGAACAATGCAACCAACCAGGGCGGCGACGCCCGAATTGATATGAACCACCGTGCCGCCGGCGAAATCAAGAACCCCGGCATCCCCAAGGAATCCGCCGCCCCAGACCCAATGGGTAATGGGCGCATAGACGAGGATCATCCACAGGCTGAGGAAGACCAGCAATGATGAAAACTTCATCCTATCGGCCAAGGCGCCGGTAATCAGCGCCGGCGTGATGATGGCAAATGTCATCTGGAAGGTCATAAACACGGTTTCCGGAATGGTGCCGGAGAGCGTGTCGACGCCGATGCCGCGCAGCAACATCTTATCAAGGCCGCCGACAAAGGCGTTTGCCGCCCCACCGTCGGTGAAGGCCAGGGAATAGCCGACGATCATCCAAAGAACGGTCATCACGCAGGTGACGGCGAAACTTTGCACCACCGTCGCCAAAACGTTCTTTTTCCGCACCATGCCGCCGTAAAACAACGCCACCCCCGGAATGGTCATCATCAGGACCAAAACCGTGGAGGTCAGCATCCAGGCGGTATCGCCAGTATCCAATTTAGGGGTTTCGGCGGCCAGGGCATCGCCCGACGCCGCCAGAACGGCGGTCAGGGCAAGGCCCAGATAACCGAACAACACTTTATACATTCGCATTTCCATGCCCTCCTACAACGCTTCCGCGTCTGTTTCGCCGGTTCGGATGCGAACCGCCTTGTCCAACGAGTAAACAAAAATTTTGCCATCGCCGATCTTTCCGGTTTCGGCGGATTTGATAATTGCCTCAACCACGTCATCGACTACGTCATCCTTAACGGCGACTTCGATTTTCACCTTGGGAAGGAAGTTGACGGTGTATTCGGCGCCGCGATAAATCTCGGCTTGGCCTTTTTGGCGGCCAAACCCCTTGACCTCACTGATGGTCATGCCCTCGACACCCAAAGGGGTCAGGGCTTCGCGTACGTTTTCTAATTTGAACGGCTTGATGACAGCCATAACAAGCTTCATCTTTTCGATCCTCTCTTTGCGGCGCCGCACCCCGTATAAGTCCGTTTGCTGGTTCGATCGGGGCGATGGCGGCCATTTCAAGCCAAAAGGCAAACGGATGTTCCGTAACCCTAGTTATAACTCAAGAACCGTGCCGTTTTTGACCTAATGGCAATATATAGTTTAAAAACAATTAATTATGGGGCCCTAATGAGGTTAAAGTTGAGAAGGAAAACCACCCGATATGCATAAAAATTAATCAAAAAAAATAAATTGCTTAATTTTTATGCGTTTGATGAAAAATCGGCTCTGGACAATGCATGGCAAACCCGGACACTTGAAAGCATGACCATACGCAAAAAAAAGTCGCCCTCCGGCCAGTCGGTGACCAGCCCGCTTGATACCGAGATCCTGATCATCGGCGGCGGCATGGTCGGGGCGACCCTGGCGACCGCTTTTGGCCAATCAGGCGTTGATGTTTGCGTGGTTGACACCCAGGACCCCTTAGACGGGCTTGACGCTGGGTTCGACGGCCGCGCCTCGGCCATCGCGCTGGCCTCGCAAAGGGTGTTGGTGGCGCTTAATATCTGGCCGGCATTGCATCCAGGGGCGGCGCCGATCAAGGATATCCGGGTTTCCGAGGGGTCGTCGCCCTTCTTCCTGCATTACGACCACCGCGATACCGGTGATGAACCTTTCGGTTACATGGTGGAGAACCGGAAGCTTAGAAAAGCACTGTTTCACCGGCTTCAGGGTTTGGCGCCGGTACACGTGATGGCGCCGGCCTCGGTGACGGCGCTGGACCGCCGCGCCGGTGGTGTCACGGCGGAGGTTACTGGCGTACACGGGAAAACGGAAATTAACGCCCGGCTGGTGATCGGCGCTGATGGGCGGGCTTCTAAAACCCGCGATGACGCGGGCATCCGGCTGACCCGATGGTCTTATCAACAGGCAGGTATCGTCTGCACGGTGACCCACGAACGCAGCCATGACTTTGTCGCCAACGAACACTTCCTTGCCGCCGGACCATTCGCCATTCTGCCGCTGATGGGCGACCCTGATCGTCCCGGGCATTGTTCGTCGCTGGTCTGGACCGAACGCGCCGATTTGGCGCCATCGATCATGGCGCTGGATGACGCCTCGTTTCAGGCGGAGTTGGAACACCGTTTTGGTGATTTTCTGGGCGCCATTGAGGTCGTCGGGCCGAAGTGGAGCTACCCGTTGTCGCTGCAAGTTGCGGAAACGACCATCGGTGAGCGACTGGCGTTGGTCGGGGACGCCGCCCACGGGATGCACCCCATCGCCGGCCAGGGCCTGAACATGGGGCTCCGCGATGTTGCCGCCCTGGCCGAAGTGGTGCTCGATGCCCGGCGTCTGGGCCTGGATATCGGCAACGCCGTGACGCTTGATCGTTATCAGCGGTGGCGGCGGTTCGACAACACCTTGATGCTCGCCATGACCGACGGGCTGAACCGGTTATTTTCCAATAATATCAGGCCGTTAAGGTTGGTTCGGGATTTAGGCATGGCGGCCGTTAATGCCATGCCGCCGTTGAAAAAATTCTTCATGCGCCACGCCATGGGGCTGGCCGGCGACCTGCCACGGTTGATGCGAAATCAACCGCTTTAAAGTGTTTACATTCGGTTACAAAAGGGTTTTACAGCGATGCTTTAAGCAGCGGCTTATTGTTGATTAAAGTATTCTCTTAAGGATCGCGGCTAAGGCCTTTGGCCTCAAGGGCATCAACGTAGTCTTGCCACATTTCATCCTGGCGCACCCCGTAATCATAAAGCGTATCCCAAGAGAAAATGCCGGTATCATGCATGTCGTCAAAATTAATCCGGATCGCGTAATTTCCGACAGGCTCGACGTTCATAATGCCGACATGGCGGCGCCCGGCGACGATGGTTTTTTGGTCCGGCCCGTGTCCCTGGACATCAGCCGAGGGGCTTTCAACCCGCAACAATTCGGCTGTCAGGGAAAAGGTTTGGCCGTCCTCGAAATCGATTTCGAGGATCTTTTCCTCGCGCTTGAGCCGGATTTCCTTGGGCTGGTGTTGGATGGAAAAATCGTCGGTCATGGAAATTAAACAATCCGTCTCACTATTTCCGTTGCCTTAAGTCGCCGAGGGGGCATCGGAGTCCACGGTTCTGGCCTCATCGATCAGCATAATGGGGATGCCGTCACGGATGGGAAAGGCAAGCCCGGCTTGTTCAGAGATTAGTTCGTCGGCGTCCGAATCATAGCGTAGCGGCCCCTTGGTCAGGGGGCAGACGAGAATTTCCAGCAATTTGGGATCAACCGTTCGTTTGCTCATCGTTTTGGTTCCGTCTTACTTCGCCCTATGTAGGCATCAATGCCAAACCTTCAATGGTATTTCTATGAAAACAACAAGGTGGACAACTGTTTGCGACCTTCAACAACAACCGGATCGGCGGCGCCCAGGGCCTCGAAAATCTTGAGCAATTGCTTGCGGGCGGCGTCGTCGTCCCATTTCGGCGCGCGGCCAAAAAGGTCGAGTAATCCGTCAACCGCTAACTGGTTTTGGCCTTGTCCGTACAACGCCATGGACAGGTCAAACCGCGCCTGATGATCGTTCTCATCTTGGGCTAGCTTAACCAGAAGCTCATCAACATCCCCTGTTTCCTGGGTTTGTTGAGAAAGATCCACCTGGGCGCAGGCGGCGGCGACCTCAGGCTTGGCCAACAGGACCGGGGTCAGGCTAGCTATCATATCCTTGGCCCGGTCAATTTCGCCGGCGGCCAAGGCCACCCGTATCATGCCGGCAAGGGCTTTTTCATTTTCCGGGTCCTGGCTTTGAATCTTTGCAAAAATGCCGCCGGCGGTGGCCATATCCCCGTCATCCAGCGCGGCTTGGGCCAGGTCCAGGTCCGCATCCAACGGCGATTGGGCGCCTTCGGTCAACTTGTCGATAAACGCCTTGAGCTGGCTTTCCGGCAGGGCGCCGGCGAACCCATCGACCGACTGTCCGCCTTTGAAGGCAAAGACCGCAGGAATGGACTGAATTTGCATTTGCGCCGCCAAGTCTTTGTTTTCGTCGACGTTGATCTTAACCAATTTGACCAGACCGGCAGCGGCACGGACCAGTTTTTCCAGCGATGGGCCGAGTTGCTTACACGGGCCGCACCACGGTGCCCAAAAATCGACAATCACCGGCACCACCATCGAGGTTTCAATCACGTCGGCCTTAAAGTTGGCGGTATCCGAATCCTTGATGTCGTAGGCGCTAGCAGTTGGCGTCGTCGTAGGCGCCTGTGGCGCAGTCTCAGCGTTGGCTGGACCTTGAGGGCCGGTCGCCTGACTTTTGTTATCGTCTGCGGATTTTCCCGGCGCTAAGGAGCCGTCCGGATTCATGGTGAATTCCATAATTACCCTTAAATATTGCAGTTATATTCGTCACCGCCGGGGCTTAAGGTCCCGCCGACACCCCATAGATGGCTTTTTCAACCGCCCAGCGCAAGCCCCCTGGTGTTTGGGTCCCCCATCATTACGGGGAAGAGCGGTCTTGCAAAGGCTTTAACAAAAGCTATGATCGGCGCGCAGTTTTTGGCGGCATTTGCGGGCGTAGCTCAGGGGTAGAGCGCAACCTTGCCAAGGTTGAAGTCGTGAGTTCGAATCTCATCGCCCGCTCCA
>PTLL01000029.1 GCA_002938315.1 Alphaproteobacteria bacterium MarineAlpha3_Bin2
TTTGCCGACGGGGGTTTTGCGGATCGCTTCGATTTCCAGGAAATCGATAATTTCCTCGACCTTGGTGCGGTGTTCCAGTTCTTCCGTCAGCGCCGGGCCAAAATATAACGCCTGCCACAACAGGTTCTTTTTCATCTTCAGGTTCCGCCCGGTCATGATGTTGTCGAGTGTCGACATGCCCTTGAACAGGGCAATGTTCTGGAAGGTCCGGGCGATTCCCTGTTTGGCTGCCTCGTGGGTCAGCATATGGTGGCGGGGTTTTCCCTTAAAGGTGATCATGCCTTCCTGGGGATGATAAAAGCCGTTGATGCAGTTCAACATCGAGCTTTTACCGGCGCCGTTGGGTCCGATGATGGCGAGGATTTCATGTTCCTTCACATCGAAACTGACGCCGTCCAGGGCCTTTACGCCACCGAAGGAAATGCTGATTCCTTCCACGTTTAGCAGTACCTCGCCGATATTTCTTGCCATGGCTAAGGTTCTATTCCGCTGCTTCGGCCCGGGCGCTGGTGATGCGCGCGGCTTCACGGATTTTCAGATCGGCGTTGATGATGTCGGTGCGACCGTCTTCGAACGTGACCTCGGCCTCGATCGGGCAATGGTCCGCATCGGAATATAGCGCGTTGATCAGGTCGGCGTATTTTTCGGCGATGGGCGCGCGGCGGACCTTTCGGGTGCGGGTCAATTCGCCATCGTCGGCGTCCAGTTCCTTGTGCAGGATCAGGAAACGGTGGATTTGCGACCCGTGCAGTTTCTCATCGGTGGCCAGGTCGCGGTTGACCTGGGCGACACAATCGGAAATCAGGTCGTAGACCGCGTCTTGCCCGGCCAAGTCCGTATATCCCATATAGGCCATGTTCCGCCGTTCGGCCCAGTTGCCCACCGATTCCAGGTCGATATTGATGAAGGCGGCGACATACCCGCGATTGTCGCCGAAGGTGACGGCTTCCTTGATGTGGGGAAAAAATTTAAGTTTATTTTCGATAAATTTGGGCGCGAACATGGTGCCGTCATTGAGCTTTCCGACATCCTTGGAACGGTCGATGATATGTAGGTGGCCGTCTGAGTCGAGATAGCCGGCGTCCCCGGTGTGGACCCAGCCGTCTTCGGTTTTGGTCTCACGGGTGGCTTCCTCGTTCTTGAAATAGGCCTGAAAGACACCGGGACTGCGGAACATGACTTCGCCGTCGTCCGCAACCTTGACCTCGACGTCGATGGCTGGTGTTCCTGACGTCTCGGGGCGGACATCGCCGTCGGGGTGGATGGTGATGAACACCGAGGCCTCGGTCGAGGCGTACATCTGTTTGAGGTTCAACCCCAATGAGCGATAGAAGGTGAAAATATCGGGCCCGATGGCCTCGCCCGCGGTGTAACCGACGCGCACCTTGGACAGGCCTAAAACGTTTTTCAGCGGCGCATAGATCAGGATATTGCCGAGCCAATAGCGGAATCGATCGGCAAACGCGACCTCCTTGTCGTCCAGGATGTCCATGCCGACGCGCCTGGCCACACCCATAAAGTAATGGAATAGGCGTTGTTTGATTTTGGCGGCGTCTTCGATACGGATCATGACCGTAGTCAGCAGGCTCTCGTAAATACGCGGCGGGGCGAAGAAATAGGTCGGGCCGATTTCACGAATGTCCTCCAGCACCGTTTCCGAGCTTTCCGGGCAGCTGACGCAAAACCCGGTGACGTAAGACTGGGCGACAGAAAAGATATTGTCGCCGATCCACGCCATCGGAAGGTATGCCAGCATGCCTTCATCTTCGGTCAGGTTCTCGCGGATGGCGCCGTTGCGCCCGGTGATGATCAGGTTGTCGAAACTCAACATCACGCCCTTAGGCCGCCCCGTCGTTCCGGAGGTATAAAGCATAATGGCGATATCGGACCCGGTCGCTTGATCAACGGCGGTCTCGTGGAAACCGGGGTTGTCCGCATCAAAGGCCCGGCCCCGGTCCTGAACATCGGCCATCAGGTCCAAGAACGGCTGATCGTAATGACGCATGCCGCGTGGAAAATGGTAGATAATGTGCTTGAGGTGGGGCAGCGTATCCTTGATCTCTAACAGTTTATCGACTTGTTCCTGGTTCTCGACGATAGCAAATTTGATTTCTGCGTGGTCATAGATGTAGCGCATCTCTTCGGAGACGGAATCCTGATAGACCGGAACGGGTACGGCGCCAAGGGTTTGCGCCGCCGTCATCGACCAGTACAGGTGGGGGCGGTTGTCGCCGCAGATGGCGACTTTATCGCCGCGCTGAACGCCGATGTCAGCCATGCCGCAGGCCAGAGCCCTGATTTCGTCGGCGACCTGCGCCCATGTCCACGACAGCCAGATGCCGTAATCCTTTTCCCGGTTGGCGGGTTTGTCGGCGCGTACACGCACATTCTCCCGGAGGAGTTTGGGAAAAGTATCAAGATTACCGAAATCCGGCATTCCGTCGGTCATGCGTGGTCCTCCTGAGGACGCGATTTTTTTAGTTTTAACAATTATTATTATTGGCTGTCGCCAAAGAAATGAAAGGCCCTCACGGTTACTGAGAAAGCCTCCCCCCCCCCTTGGTCGCGTCGATAATGAGCCATATACCGCGCCGGACCACAAGTCGAAAAAGGCGCGGCGATTTATTCCTTTGTCTTGTCAATTGGTCGTGGGGGGACAAAATAGAGGCAAAGGGGAAAAAGTGTAGTGAATCCGATAACTTTTCCGTGAACACCCTAACGCTAAAGGAGAGAGACCTTGCCTTTCACCGGCCAAGATACTTTGAAAACCCGACGCACCTTAACCGTAGGCGATAAGGAATACGATTATTTCAGCATTGAGGTGGCGGAAGAGGCCGGCCTGGGCGACGTGTCGCGCCTGCCGTTTTCGTTGAAGGTGCTGTTGGAAAACCTACTGCGCTATGAAGACGGGGGTTCGGTCACCGTCGATGACGCCAAAGCGTTGGCGGCATGGCTGAACACGGGCTCGTCCAGCAACGAAATCGCCTTCCGCCCGGCCCGGGTCTTGATGCAGGATTTCACCGGCGTGCCCTCGGTCGTCGATTTGGCCGCCATGCGCCAGGCCATGGCCGACATGGGCGGCGACCCTGAAAAAATCAATCCGCTTAATACCTGTAATTTGGTTATCGATCATTCGGTCACCGCGGAATTTACCGGCACCGCGGATGCTATGCAGAAGAACATCGAAAAAGAATTCGCCAGCAACATGGAACGATACACGTTCCTGAAATGGGGGCAGACGGCGTTTTCCAATTTCACCGTGGTGCCGCCCGGCGCCGGTATCTGTCATCAGGTCAATTTGGAGTTCCTCGCCAAGACCGTCTGGACCGAAGAAGAAGACGGTAAAACCATCGCCATGCCGGATACCATTGTCGGCACCGATAGCCACACCACGATGGTCAACGCCCTTTCGGTGCTGGGCTGGGGCGTTGGCGGCATCGAGGCCGAAGCGGTTATTTTGGGCCAGCCGGTGACGATGCTGATTCCCGAAGTGATTGGGTTCAAGCTGACCGGTAAAATGCAGGAAGGCATCTTGGCTACCGATTTGGTGCTACGCGTTGTTCAAATGCTGCGGAATAAAGGCGTGGTCGGCAAATTCGTCGAGTTTTTCGGCCCCGGATTGGAACAATTGAGCCTGCCCGATCAGGCGACGCTCGCCAACATGGCGCCGGAATACGGCGCCACCTGTGGATTTTTCCCGATCGACGCCGGCACCATTAAATACCTGGAACTGACCGCCCGTTCGCAAGAGACCATTCAGCTGGTCGAGGCTTATGCCAAGGCCCAGGGCCTGTGGCGGGACGCCGACACCCCGGACCCGCAATTCACCGATACCATTGAACTGGATATGGCCACCGTGGTGCCGGCCATCGCCGGGCCGAAGCGGCCCCAGGACCGTATCGACCTGACCGATTCAAGCGAGGCCTTTACGGATGCCTTGAGCGACATCGGCGGCGTCGATGCACCGCGCACCGCCGACGTGGAAGGCGAGGAGTATTCGCTTTCCGACGGTGATGTGGTGCTGGCAGCGATCACGTCGTGCACCAACACGTCGAACCCTTCGGTGTTGGTGGCGGCCGGCCTGTTGGCCCGCAACGCCGTCGCCAAAGGGCTTACATCGAAGCCCTGGGTCAAGACGTCACTGGCGCCGGGCAGCCAAGTGGTCGCCGATTATCTTGATAAAGCCGGCCTGCAAGGGGACCTGGACAGCCTCGGGTTTTCCATCGCCGCCTTCGGCTGTACCAGTTGCATCGGCAATTCCGGCCCCTTGGCGGAACCCATTGCCAAGGCCATCAACGATTCTGATCTGGTCGCCGCGGGCGTGCTCAGCGGCAATCGTAACTTCGAAGGCCGCATTAATCCGTGGGTCAAGGCTAACTATCTGGCCTCGCCGCCGTTGGTGGTGGCGTATGCGTTGGCCGGGTCCATGACCAAGGATATTTATAACGAACCCTTGGGTGAAGATGGCGATGGCACGCCGGTTCACTTGAAAGACATTTGGCCGTCGAACCAGGAAGTCGCAGAGACCGTCGATGCCTGCTTGGGACGTGAAATGTTTGAGAAACGCTACGCCAATATTTACGAAGGGTCCGCGCAATGGCAAGCCATCGGAAGCGAAGGCAGCGGCCTGTTTGATTGGCCCGAGAGTTCCACCTATGTGAAATATCCACCCTATTTTGAAGGCATGGGCGCGGAGCCGTCCCCGCCGCAGGATATCCTGGGCGCCCGCCCGCTATTGATTTTGGGCGATTCGGTGACCACCGACCACATTAGCCCCGCCGGCGCCATCCCCAAGGACGGTCCTGCCGGGGAATACCTGTTGGAATATCAAATCCGGCCCGAAGATTTTAATTCCTTCGGGTCCCGGCGCGGCAACCACGAAGTGATGATGCGCGGCACTTTCGGCAATATTCGGATCAGGAACGAAATGCTGCCGGGCACCGAAGGTGGCCTGTCCAAGCACTATCCATCGGGCGACGAAGGCTCGGTCTTCGCCACCGCCATGCGCTACGAGGAAGAAGGCGTGCCGTTGGTCGTCGTCGGCGGCAAGTTGTATGGCACCGGGTCGAGCCGCGACTGGGCGGCAAAAGGGTCTGCGTTGCTGGGCGTCAAAGCGGTGATCGTTGAAAGCTTCGAGCGCATTCACCGTTCCAATCTGATCGGGATGGGCGTCATGCCGTTGCAGTTCCAGGACGGCCAGGGTCGTGAGTCGCTAAAATTAGACGGCTCGGAAGTATGGGATATCACCGGCATGAAAGACGGCATCAATACCGGTATGGATATTGCCGCCAAGATCACCCGTGCCGACGGCTCCACCGAAGAGATCACGCTTTTGTGCCGTATAGATACCCTGGATGAGGTCGAATACTACCTGCATGGCGGCATTCTCCAATTCGTACTGCGCCGGATGATGGCGGAGGGGTGATTGTCCGCCTGCACGGCCTTTTGAGAGAATTTTCGCAATGATCGAACCGAACCCTGTTGTCTGGCTGATGGGGCCAACCTCAGCAGGAAAAACAACCCTTGCCCGCGCCTTGTGCGAACGCTTGCGGGCACGAGGGGGCGTGCCGATCATAAATTGGGATGGCGATCAAGTTCGCGACATGTTGGGCGACATTCTGGATTTTACCCCGGAAAGCCGGTTGCAAGTGGTCCACACGTTGGCAACGCTGGCTTTATCGACGGCGCAAGCCGGCGTTTTGACAATCGTTTCCGCGCTGACCGCCCATGACGATGCGCGGCAGCTGATCCGCGATCTTTTGCCCCACCTTTTGATCGTCTATGTAAAGTGTTCCGTTGAAACATGCATGGAACGGGACCCCAAGGGGCTATACCGGCAAGCGGCGGCGGGGAAAATTGATACCTTGATCGGCTATAACTCGGATTATACGCCACCCCAAACACCCGATCTGGAACTCGACACATCGTCCGAAAACATCGAAACTTGTGTGCAACAGCTAGTCGATTTCCTCGGCGGTCATGGCGTTTTGCTGAATGGGCAAAAATGAAAAACTTAATGACAGGAAAACAGGCGTGAACAACATCAAAATACTCGCCACCTTAGGGCCCAGTTCTCTCAAGGAAGACGTCATCGGCGGAATGACCGCGGCAGGGGTGTCCCTGTTCCGGATCAATATGTCGCACACCGCTGCCGAGGAATTGGAAGAGCTGATCCCCTTCATTCAGTCGTGCACGGATGTACCGATCTGTCTCGACAGCGAGGGTGCCCAGATTAGAACCCAGCGGCTGATGGACGGCGGCATCTCAATGGTCGCCAACGCCCAGGTCCGGCTACATGGCGATACCATCGAGGGCGATCAAGAGAACTTGTCCTTTCATCCCACCGGCATTGCGGGTGAATTCGACGTCGGCGATTTGATCGATATCGATTTTCATGGCGTGCAATTGAGGGTAACGGAAAAATCCGAGGCGTATTCCACCGCCGTCGTCGAGACGCCCGGGAAGATAGGGGAAAACAAGGCGGTCAGCGTTAATCGGCAGATTCCCATGCCGGCGATGACGGAAAAAGACCAACGCGCCATCGAAATCGGGCGGCGTCTCGGTATTCAAAATTTTGCCTTGTCTTTTGCCAACGCGCCTGAGGATGTCGATGCTTTTCGCTCCTGTATCGGCGACGAGGCGACTCTCATCACCAAGATCGAAAGCATCCGGGGAATCCGCAACCTGGTCGAGATCGCGGACAAGGCGGACGCCATCCTGATTGACCGTGGTGACCTGTCCAGAGAGGTTCCGATTGAAAAGATTCCGTTTTTACAGCGCCGCATCGTGTCTTCCGTAAAGGCCCGTCAGAAGCCGGTTTACGTGGCGACCAACCTTCTGGAATCCATGATCGAGTGGCACCAGCCTACCCGCGCCGAAGTCAACGACGTCGTCAGCACCCTGGAGATGGGGGCGACGGGGTTGGTGTTGGCGGCCGAGACCGCCATTGGCGGCCATCCCGTCGCCGCCGTCGAAACCATCCGCCAATTGATCGATCATTTCGACCGTTGGACGCCGAACACCAGCTTCGAAGAATTGCTAACCGATGGATAACGGCTTCAGCATGTGGGGATAGTCCCCCAGGTCGTCCTCACCTTTATGTGATTTGGGTTGGCCCTCACTATCCAGTAATTTTAGGGCCATGTTTAAGACATTCAAAACCCTGGTGTTACCGGTGTGGCTGGCCGTAGCGTTTTTCTTTGCCCCACCGGTAACGGTTTTTGCCGACGAAGGCACGCCCTTGACCGTGGTCGAATTGTTCACCTCCCAAGGGTGTTCGTCGTGCCCGCCGGCCGGTAAATTCCCCGGGGAATTGACCAAGCGCGACGATGTGCTGCCGTTGTCGGTGCGTGTGGATTATTGGGACTACATCGGCTGGAAAGATCCTTTCGCCGATCCCAAGAACACCAAGCGCCAGCGGCGTTACGCCCAAAAACTGGGACAGCGTTTCGTCTATACGCCGCAGATGGTGGTCCAGGGCGCTTTCGATGCGACCGGGTCCGACCGCGCCAAGGTCCTGCAGCAAATCAACAAAGCGGCCAAATTAGAAAAGGTGTCGGTAAAAATCAGCAGCACCGGGGATGGCGTTCGCGTTGTCGTGCCCGATGCCGGCAGGGTGGAGAACGCCGCCATTTGGCTGGCCGTGTTCGACCGTCAACATGACACCGAGGTCAAGCGCGGCGAAAATTCCGGGCAAACGTTGCGTTATCACAATGTGGTTCGGGGAATGACCAGAATTGGCACCTGGACGGGCCAACCCCTCGATATTACGACCAAGGCGTCCGACATGTCGGTTAAGGGCCGCGACAGTTGCGCAGTGATCGTGCAGTCGGAAAAGACCGGGCGTATCCTCGGCGCCGCCAGGATCGATCTCAACAAAAGCTAATCTCTAAATACAGCTGGCCTATTTCCCCAAACCGGCTTGTTCGATAGCCAGGATGGCGTGTTTGCGTTCCACCCCCCAGCGATAGTTGTGAATGGCGCCGGATTTCAAGATCACCCGGTGACACGGAATCAACAAGCCGATGGGATTGGCGCCGACGGCGCCGCCAATTGCACGCACGGCACTTGGCCGGCCGATGGCGCGGGCGATATCCTGGTAGCTGACGACGCCGCCGCGGGGAATTCGCATCAGCGCCTCCCAGACCTTGATCTGAAAATTGGTACCCATCACCAACAGCCGTGGCGGTTTGCCGCCAGGCGCCTTAGAAAACGCGAAGTCGAATGCTTCCGCCGCGGCCTTAGATGTTTTATCGGTGTCAGGGATCAATTCGGCGGCCGGCCAATCATCGGCGAAGGCGTTGACGGCGGCCGCGTCGTCCCCCCCTGTATCGTCGCCACCGGTGACAAAGCGAAGCCCGCATATTCCCCGTTCCGTGACGCCGATCAGGACGCGGCCGAGGGGACTGTCATGGAGGCCATAGCGGATGGAAAGGCCAAGGCCGCGTTGTTTATATTCGCCGGGGGTCACCGCCTCGCAGGCGACGAACAGGTCATGCAGGCGCCCCGGCCCCGATAGGCCGAGGTCGAAGGCGGTGTCGAGAAGAATAGTGCGCCCTTTCAGCAATTTTTTGGCGTGGACAAGGGTGACATATTGCAGAAAGCGTTTCGGGCTAAGTCCGGTCCAGGATTTGAAGGTGCGCTGAAAGTGATGCGGGCTGATGCCGGTAACCCGCGCCACATCGTCCAGGGACGGCTGCTCGGCGTAGTGCCGGACCAGATAGTCAATGGCGGCGGCCACGTCGGCATGGCGGCTGGCGGCAGTTTCCGTGGACTGCATTTGTGGCATGGTGGGACCTAAGTTGTGTTGGTTTCGGTCCCCCTTGATACGCTCCCCCGGTGCCGCCCGCCACCCGTTTCTTGCGGCGAGACCTTAATCGCAGATGCCGGGCCGTTCAGACCTTCAGCCCGCTTTCCATCACCGCCGACAGCCGCCGGGAGAAGGCTTTCGGGTCGACGACCGTCTCGCCTTCGATGATGCGGGCTTGATCCAGCAGCAAATGCGCCGCGTCGGCGATCAGGCTGTCCTTGCCGTCGCTAGCCTTGGCCCGTTTGGCCAGCCGTTTAATGAGGGCGTGGCCGGGATTGACCTCAAGCACCCTGGGCGTCAAATCGGGCATGCCCGCCTGGCGGTTCTGTTTCAACATTTTTTCCAGGCGCGCATCCATGTCGCCTTCGCTGGTGACCAGGCAGACCGGGCTTTCGGTCAGCCGTTCGGACGCGCACACGTCCTTGACCGCCTCACCCAACACCACCTTGAACTGCGCCAGCAACGGCTCGATCGCTTTTCCGGCCTTGTCCTTTTTGGCGTCCTTTTTCTTGTCTTTATCCACGTCCTCGACCTTATCCAGGTCGGCGCCGACCCGGGCCGCCGATTTAAAGGCTTTGCCTTCGAATTCGCCGACCGAGGGTAACCAGAAATCGTCGACGGGGTCGGTCATCAGCAAGACCTCGACCCCCTTGGCCTTGAAGCCTTCCAAATGCGGGCTGGCGGCGATGGCGTCGGCATCTTCGCCGGAAATATAATAGATAACCTCCTGGCCGTCTTTCATGCGCGACGCGTAGTCCTCAAGGCTGGTCCAGCCGTCCTGGGTGGTGCTTTTAAACCGCGCCAGCCCTAAGATTTTTTCCCGGTTTTCCGGCTCTTCATAGAGGCCCTCTTTGAGGACGGCACCGAAATTATTCCAGAAATCGGCGTATTCTTCGGGTTTTTTGTTGGCTTTTTTCTTGAGTTCGCCCATGATTCGCTTGGACAGGCCGGAGCGGATTTTCGTCAATTGCGGATTGTGCTGGAACATTTCACGGCTGATGTTCAACGGCAGGTCTTCGGAATCGACGATGCCGCGCATGAACCGCAGGTAGGGCGGCATCAATCCTTCGCAATCGTCGGTGATGAACACCCGTTTGACGTAAAGTTTGACTTGCGCCTTGCGGTCCGGGTGGAACAGGTCGAAAGGCTGGGTCGAAGGAATGAACAACAGATTGGTATAGGACAACACCCCCTCGACGCTGTTATGGAGCGTCATCCACGGGTCATCGAAGGCATGCGCCGCGTGGTGGTAAAATTCCGTATATTGTTCGCTGGTGATGTCCTTTTTCGGCCGGGTCCAAAGCGCCGATGCGGTGTTCAGCGTCTTATCCCCGTCTTCCCCGCCATCGCCTTTCAGGATGATCGGAATGCCGATGTGGTCGGAATGCTGTTTGACGATATGTTCGATGCGGGCCGGATCCAGGTATTCTTTTTCCTTTTTATCCAGGTACAGGATGACGTCGGTGCCCCGCGCGTCGCGTTCGGCTTCGTCGATAGTGAATTCGCCCTTGCCGTCCGACGACCATTGCCAGGCCTTTTTGTCGCCCGCCTTGCGGGTCAGCACCTCAACCTTGTCGGCGACCATGAAGGTGGAATAAAAGCCGACGCCGAACTGGCCGATCAAGGCCATGTCGTCTCCGCCTTTGGCGTCTTTGCCCTTTTTCTTGCCTGTATCCTTTGTAGAGGCCGCCATTTGGTCGACAAAAGCCTGGGTGCCGGAGCGCGCAATGGTGCCGAGCACCTCGGTCAGGTCGTCGCGGTTCATGCCGTCGCCGTTGTCGGTAACGGTCAGCGTATTGGCTTTCTTATCGACGCTGAGGGTGATTTTGAAATCGGCGTCGCCGCCGGTCAGCGCTGCGTCGGTCAGCGCCGCATACCGGAGCCGGTCACAGGCGTCCGAGGCGTTGGAAATCAGCTCACGAAGGAAGATTTCCTTATGGCTGTAAAGGGAGTGGGCAACGATATCGAGAAGTTTGCTGACTTCCGCCTGGAAGGTAAATTTTTCTTGCGCCATGGTGACCTCTTAATTGCGTGTTGGCCATTGATATGGAACAGCGCCCCCGGTGATGCAAGCCCCTGCACAGAGATCGCCTTGACGCGGCCCGGTCAGCGACGCCAAGCTAAAGGTATGGGTGTATTCGATATCGATCAGGATAAGCTGGCGGCGGCGCGAGATCGCCTGTTGGCCGAGATCGCCGCCAACGCCAGGGAAACCGCGAACTGGACCGGGCGTTCCCAGTTTTCAGACGCGGTGATGGCGGCCATGGCCAAGGTGCCGCGCCATGAATTTGTCCGGCGCGAGGACATCGTCGCCGCCTACGTCAACCGGCCGCAATCCATCGGCCATGGCCAGACCATCTCGCAGCCTTATATCGTCGCCCTGATGACGAACCTTCTGGACTTGAACGCCTCCCGCCGGGTGCTGGAAATCGGCACCGGGTCGGGATACCAGACGGCGGTGCTGGCCGAACTGGGGGGCAAGGTCTTCAGCCTCGAATGCGTCGATAAACTGGCGGGGCCGGCGCGGAAACGCCTTGCCGGCATGGGCTATGACAATGTCGAGGTCCAAACCGGCGACGGCTTTGACGGCTGGCCGGAACAGGGGCCCTTTGACGCCATTATCGTTACCGCGGCGCCGGAACGCATTCCCGACGCGCTGGTCGAACAATTGGCGCCGGGCGGGCGCATGATCATTCCCCTTGGCCGGGTCCACGAAACCCAGTTTCTGACCCTGGTGACCAAGGACACCGACGGCCGGGTTAGCGAACAAAACATGCTGCCGGTGGCCTTCGTTCCCATGGTAAGAGGGCCGATGGTTCGAAGAATCGGTTAAGCCCCTTCGTTTCCAGGACTTGCCATGGCGGCCAAAAACCTGCGATTCTTAACCCTATGCAGATCGACACTTCGTCTGAGCGTCCCCGTATCGTCGCCGTGCTGGGGCCGACCAATACCGGCAAGACCCATTTGGCCATGGAGCGCATGCTAGGCCACGCATCGGGCATGATCGGGTTTCCCCTGCGATTGTTGGCCCGGGAAAATTATGACCGCGCCGTCAAGAAAAAGGGCCGCGCCCAGGTGGCGCTGATCACCGGCGAGGAAAAGATCATCCCCCCCGGCGCCCGGTATTTTTTGTGTACGGTGGAATCCATGCCGCTGGACCGTGACGTCGCGTTTGTCGGCATCGACGAAATTCAGATGTGCGCCGATGCGGACCGCGGCCATATTTTTACCGACCGCCTGTTCTCTGCGCGCGGCCGCGATGAAACCATGTTGATGGGTGCCGATGCCATCCGGCCGTTGTTGAGGCGGCTGGTGCCCGGGGTGGAATTCGAGACCAGGCCCCGGTTGTCGGTGTTGCGTTATACCGGCGAGCGCAAGACGGCGCGCCTGAAACCGCGCACCGCCGTCGTCGCATTCAGTGCGTCTGAAGTCTATTCGCTGGCGGAACTGGTGCGCCGGCAACGCGGCGGTGCCGCGGTGGTCTTGGGCGTGCTGAGCCCGCGCACCCGCAACGCCCAGGTCGCTATGTACCAGGATGGTGAGGTCGACTACCTGGTCGCCACCGACGCCATCGGCATGGGCCTGAACATGGACGTCGGCCACGTCGCCTTCGCCTCCACCCACAAGTTCGACGGCCACAAACGGCGGCCGTTGACGGCGGCGGAACTGGCGCAGACGGCGGGCCGCGCCGGACGCTATATGAACGACGGCAGCTTCGGCACCACCGGGGCCATTGGGGCCTTGGACCCGGACATCGTCGAGCGTATTGAAAACCACCGCTTCGACGCCTTGAAGATTCTGTATTGGCGTAACCCGGACCTGGATTTCTCCTCCCTGGTGCGCTTGCAACAAAGCCTGAGCCTGCCGTCCCAAACGCCGGGGCTCCTAAAAGCAAGGGAGGCCGATGACGAAGCGGCGCTCGGCCATTTGGCAAAAATGCCGGAGATCGCCGGGATGGCATCGAACGCTTATACCCTCCGGCTGTTGTGGGATGTCTGCCGCATTCCTGATTTCGGTAAAGTCATGAGCGACGCCCATTCGGGCTTGTTAGCGGAAATTTACCGGCACCTAATGGGTGATGGGGGCGCTAATGAAACCGGGGGCCGCCTGCCCACCGACTGGATGGCGGCGCAGGTTGCGCGGTTGGATAACGCCGACGGCGATATTGAAACCCTGGCGACCCGCATCGCCGGAGTCCGCACCTGGACCTACGTTTCCTATCAGTCCAACTGGCTCGACGACGCCCGCCATTGGCAGGACCGCACCCGGGCCCTGGAAGACAAGTTGTCCGACGCACTGCACCGGGGCCTGACCCAGCGCTTCGTCGACAAACGCACCGCCGTCCTGGTCAGCCACTTCAAAGACCGCGAAGATCTGCTGGCGGCGGTCAATGCCGACGGCGATGTCACCGTCGAGGGCCATTACATGGGGCATCTGCAAGGCTTTCACTTCGTTCCTGACGGCGAAGCAAGCGGTAACGACGATGTCGCCGCTAAAAAGGTCAGCAACGCCGCCGGGCGGGCGCTTAGGGGCGAGGTGGAGGCCCGGCTGAAACGGCTCGAGGCCGACGCCGATGATCACTTCGTGCTGGTGCCGGAAGATGATACCGGCTGGCCCCGGCTGATCACCTGGCGCGGTGCGCCTGTGGCCCGCCTCAAGGCCGGGCCGGAACTGTTGCGGCCGGTGGCCGAGCCCCTGTTCAGTGAGCTGTTGGAGACCAGCCAACGGGACCGCGTCGGCCGCCGACAGCTGGCTTGGCTGGAGGCGCAAATCGCCGCCCAGTTCGCGCCGCTGCTGGCGGCCAAGAAGGCGGAACTCGCCGGGGCGGCGCGGGGGATCGTGTTCCAGCTGGCGGAAAATTTGGGCGCCGTCCGCCGCGATACCGTCGCCGACCAGATCGCCGCCCTGGGTCCCAAAGGGCGAAAAAGCCTGCGGCCGTTTGGTATACGCATCGCCCGCCATTGGGTGTATATGCAAGAAATTCTCAAGCCCGATGCCATCCGGTGGCGGGGGCTGCTGTGGGGGCTGGCCATGGATGCGGCGACGTTGCCGCCGCCGCCGGGGCCTGGCCGGGTGTCGCTGGAGGTCACGCCGGGTGCGCCGCCGGGATTTTACGAGGCCATGGGATTCCATCCCTTCGGTGCCCTGGCGGTGCGCTGCGACATGGTCGAACGGCTTGCGTCCAAGGCCTGGAAGCTGGCCCAAAAAGGCGCTTTTTTTGCGACGCCGGAATTGTTGTCCCTGGCCGGATGCGGGGCCGACGCCATGGCCGATATTCTAACCGGGCTCGGCTACCGTGGGGGCGCGGACAAAGACGGCACGCTCACGTTCCAACGCACCAAAAAGCAGACTCAAAAACCAAGTCACAAACCCAAATCCAAAAAGAAACCGGCGGCGGCCCAGGATTCCCCCTTCGCCAAGCTGCAACACCTGGCAGGCCACTGACATTGGATAGCCAGCGCTTGGATAAATGGTTGTGGTATGCCCGGTTTTTCAAAAGCCGGTCGCTGGCGACCAAGTTCTGCGCGTCTGGGAAGCTTCGCGTCAACGAGACGGTGATCAAAAAAGCCCATTTTGGGTTGCACGTCGGCGACGTGCTGACCTTCCCCAAAGGACCCCACATCCGCGTCGCCCGGGTGGTGGATTTGGGCACCCGCCGCGGCCCGGCGCCTGAGGCGCAAGGCCTCTACGACGACCTGGAACCGCCGCAACCGCGGAAAAAATCCGACCCCCGTCCGATCAAAGCGGCGGTACGCGAACCGGGCAGCGGCCGCCCGACCAAGCGGGAGCGTCGGGAGACGGATTACCTGAAAGGGCGGTGAGCGGCCCTTCCGGTCATTAAATTACTGTCCGAATAATTTCTTCAGTGACTTTCCGGCATCGCCCATGCCTTCCTTGACGGCGCCGCCAACACCGCCTCGACCTGCTGGCCGACGACGTCTCCGACCTGTTTTTCCATCCCCGCCTCCCTGAACGATATCCTGCGCCATAAAGTTGTAGGGTCAATGAGGAGGGGCGGGGAAGGGGGTGCGGATGGCGTGGGTCCAGGCCAGGCCGTCATAGGATGCTGAGCACGATCATCCCGATCACCGTGGCGATCCGCGCACGGTCCGCCAAACGGCGCTCACCGGAGTAGCGCCCGGCGGCACGCCACACGCCGACCAAGGCGATGATATTGTAGGGCACCGGGATCGCGTACCCGAAAAGGAGCGCCACAATCGGGCGATCCGCCATGATCAGGAACAGAAAAAGGGCGCCGCATACCACATTGATGACGAGACCGCCGAAAACGGCCCAGTTCCAAAACGCATCCCGGAGCGCCAGCTCGCCATGCCAGAGACGAAACAAGTTCTTCATGGGGTGGGGATGCTACGATTGAATGCTGGCGATGTCCATTGGGCCTGAAGGACGAAAAGGGGTTGCCCTGGAGACATTCGGTCGCTGTGCCTTTATCCGAGGATCGAGCGGACTCGCTCCAGGAAGGCCGCGGGCTGCTGCGTCGAAATCCAGTCCCGCATCGCCGGACAAGTCACGGCAAGAGGTGAGTTGAGTGATGGAAGAGGCCCCGGGGGAGGCCGCGAGGCCGGGGGTGTCCCCCGTGAACCAATAAGCGGGCGTAGCCCGGACAGGGACATCAATATGACGACATTTCAGCCCCAAATTCGGACGTTAATTCTTTCGGATCAAACACTTAGGGGGCTACGGGCGGCTAAAAATGACGACTTTAGGACGACAACCGGACGACTTTACGACGACTTTAGGATGCCGCTTAGCCCCGGCGGTGGAAAATCTGTATCATGTTGTTGGCTGGCATGGCGACGGTTTCGGTGTGCGCCAGCCCGTTGGCCGCCGCCGTCTCGATAACCGCCTCCAGGTCGCGGATGCCCCAGGCGGGATTTCGGCTTTTAAGGCTGTCGTCGAACTGGGCGTTGGACGGCGCGGTGTGTTGGCCGCCTTGCTTGAAAGGCCCGTACAGGCAAAGCACCCCTTTATCGGAGAGCGTCCGACCGGCGCCGGCCATCAGCCCCAGGCAACATTCCCACGGCGAGATGTGAATCATATTGGCGGAAAACATGGCGGCGGCGGTCTCCACCGGCCACGACTCTTGGGTGACGTCCAGGTTCATGGCCGCCCTGAGGTTGGGTGCGGCGGTCTCCGCCGCCCAGGCGTCGATGGAGGCGCGGCCGCCGGGGTCGGGCTCGGTCGGTTGCCAATCGAGACCGGGAAACCATGGCGCGAAATAGGCGGAGTGCTGGCCGCTGCCGGCGCCGATTTCAAGCATCAACCCGGCATCGGGGAGCGCCCGTTGCAGGACCGCCAGGATCGGGTCGCGGTTGCGTTCGCTGGCGCCGGAATAGAGGCGTTCGGTTTTGTTCTCGTCCATGGCGTTGAAGGTAGGCAGCCCCCCCGCACCGGACAAGGGAAAACCCGGCTCAGCAAAGCCTTGTCGTTGCCCGAAGCGGTGTGCTAGGCAAGGCCTATGATCGATCGCATTAAAGCCATGATCCTGGGTGGTGGCGCGGCTGCCGGGACTGAAGATTCTGACAGCGGCGGCAACGACGCGGAAGCGGCGGCGGTCGCCTTGCTGGTCGAGGCCGCGGTCATGGACGGCGAATTCGATGTCGATGAACGCCAAGTCATTTCCCGGCTGATCGTTGAGCGCTTCGGAATTGAGGCCGCCGATGTCGAAGATCTGATCGCCTCCGGCGAGCAGGCGGTGGCGGATTCGCACCAGTTGTATGCTTTCACCAGCGTCGTAAAACAGGGATTCGATTTCGACCAGCGCATCGAATTGATTGAAATGCTGTGGGAGGTCGCCTATGCGGACGGCGAGTTGCATGATTATGAGGCGTCCCTGGTGCGCCGGGTCGCCGGCCTGATCCATGTCACGGATCGCGACAGCGGCGCGGCGCGGAAAAGGGCGCTCAATCGCCAAGCCGCTTCCGGTGCGGCATCGTAAAATGGGATTTTTTTAAAAGGCTTGCAACGGCGGCAAAAAGTTCTTTAATCCTAGGGGACGGCCCGCAACGGAGAAAAAATGACCTACATCGTCAACGAAAACTGCATCAAATGTAAATTGATGGACTGCGTCGAAGTCTGCCCCGTGGATTGTTTCTACGAGGGCGAAAACATGCTTGTCATCCACCCGGACGAATGCATCGATTGCGGCGTCTGCGAGCCCGAGTGCCCGGTTGAGGCCATCGTTCCCGATACCGAGCCCGATATGACCAAGTGGCTCGAGATCAATACCGAATACGCGTCCAAGTGGCCCAACATCAACCGCATGGGCGAGCCGCCCGCCGATGCCGATGAATGGCGCGGAAAGCCCGATAAAGCCGAATTATTCAGCCCAAATCCCGGAATAGGCTCCTGAACCGGGCAATATAGCGTCCTTGTGGGTCAAATGGGGCAGTTTTTCCCCATTTTACTTGTTCAATCCGGTTAAATTGCCGCCTTTAGGCCTTTTCGGTCTGTTATTTGTGGGCTGGAATGCCGATACTGGGGTTTTTTTTGGCCACTTTTTGTGTTATAATGGCTTTTGCCGGCCGTTCGAGGGCTTTTTTTTAATGCCCAATCGGATTGCGCCGGTATTTGGTTGAATTAATCCTATTTTGATGATGGTGGCCACTAGGCCAGGAGAAGCGAAAACGATGGCGAAAACCGCAGCGAAAAAACCGGCCAACAAACCCGCGAAAAAAACGGCGAAAAAGCCGGCCCCGAAACCAACAAAGGCCGCCGCCAAGAAACCGGCAAAGGCTCCGGCGAAGAAACCGGTGAAAAGTACGGCCCAGAAATCAACGAAAGCCCCTGCAAAGACGGCGCCTAAGGCCCGGGCCAAGCCGGCGGCGAAGAAAAAATTGTTGTTTAAGCCCGGTGATTTTGTCGTCTATCCGACCCACGGCGTCGGTAAGGTTACCAGCGTCGAGATTCAGGAAATCGTCGGCCACAAGCTCAAGCTTTTCGTGATTTCCTTCGAAACCGAGCGGATGACGTTGAGGGTGCCGGTCAGTAAGGCGACCACCTCGGGCCTGCGCAAGCTGAGCTCGTGCAAGATGATGGACATCGCCATGGAAAAGCTCAAGGGTCGTGCCCGGGTCAAGCGCACCATGTGGAGCCGCCGTGCCCAGGAATACGAAGCCAAAATCAATTCCGGCGACCCCCTGGCCATTGCCGAGGTTGTCCGTGATCTTCACCGCAAGGCCGGTCAGCCCGATCAGTCTTTTTCGGAACGCCAAATTTTCGAATCGGCGCGTGACCGGCTGGCCCATGAACTTGCGGCGGTGGACCGGATCGACCTCGAGGCGGCGACGGAAAAAATGGAAGAGCTTCTCAAGGCCGCTTAATCAGCGCTCAGCATGGCGCTAGAAAAAATCATCTCCGGTGGACAAACCGGCGTCGACCGCGCCGCCCTCGACGCGGCGCTGGCCGGCGATTTCCCCTGCGGCGGCTGGGCGCCCTTGGGCCGCGAGGCCGAGGACGGCATTATCCCTCAGCACTACCCGCTGGATGAATGCGGGCAAAGCGGCACCGAGGAGCGCACCCGGCTTAACGTCCGAGATTCCGATGCCACCCTGATCCTCACCAAGGGTGCAGATCCAGCGGCCCTTGTCGATGGCACGGGGTTGACCATCGAATGGGCCGCAAAGCTGTCCAAGCCCTATCTGGTCGTCGACCTGGGCCAGCCGGCCGATCCCGACGGCGTCGCCGAATGTTTGCAAGGCACGGGCATTTTGGTCCTCAACATCGCCGGCCCCCGCGAAAGCACCGCTCCCGGCATTTACAAATCCGCCCTCGATTTTATCAACGCCCTGATGGCGATCATTGAACGACAATCTTAACCCGCATGCCGAGCTTTAGCCGTTCGCCGGGGCGGAGCCCGTTCAGGGTTTCGAACCAGCGCAGCCGAAATGCCTCGAACGGGAAACCGGCGGCGAGGCTCTTAGAGGTGTCGCCGTCCTTGACGGTGACCACCTTAATCCTGAGCGCCTTGACGGCGTCGGCTTCGGCCTTGGAAATGCGGCGGAAGCTGAAAGTGGCGCGGCGGAAATCGAGGTTCAGCCGTTCGGTCATCCCCGGTGGCGTAATGAAGGCGAGCCGGTAAATCCTTTTCGGGCCGCCTTTAATGGCGATCAGGCGAATGTCCTTTCCACGGACGCGGGCGCTGGCGGTGGCGGCCTCCATGCCGTTGATGGAAAGCCTATCCAGCCTTGACAGCGACAATCCGCTGGCCCAGGTGTTGGCGATATAGCCACTGAGCGAGCGCGCCTTGCGGGCCGATTTTTCCTTGGCCATATCGAACACCATGACCGATTTTTTCGGTCCCCGCGCGACTACCTGGTGGGGTGAGTTAAACAGCACGAAGCCGGGCGGCGCCTCGAAGCGGATACGCAGTTCCGGATGAATGAATTCCCGGCCCCGGCGCACCCCTTGTTCGGGGTCATCGCCAAAGGCCATGTTGTCGATCTGGTTCAGAAATTGTTCGCGGCGGATGACCTTCACCCCTTTGCGCGCTGCTTTTTCCAGGCCGATGGCCTGATTGATGCGCTCGGTGGTTCTGGGGTGGGTGGACATGATATTGTTAGTCTGATCTTCCTTGTCACCGGCCATTGCCCTTTCCAGTTTGGCATGGGCCTGCATCTTGGTGAAAAAGCTGGTCATGGCCTGGGGCGCATACCCCGCACGGGTCAAATACCGCACGCCCAGGCGGTCGGCTTCCAGTTCCTGTTCGCGGGAATAGCTCTGCAAGGCGGCCTGCGCGCCGAAGTCGACAAGCTGGCCGACGCCCGACGGCACCCCGGCGGCGCTGCCCAGCACGCCCAGCAAGATCATGCCTAAGCTGGTTGCTTGTCGGGCGGACTCGCGCTGCGCCGTGTGCCGTGCCGTGACGTGACCGATTTCATGGGCCAGCACACCGGCCATTTCGGCCTCGTTCTCGGCCAGCGCTAGCAATCCCCGGGTGATGTAGACGTAGCCCCCCGGTAGTGCCAGGGCATTGACCTTGTCGGAATTGAGGATGGTGAAGGTGTACTTCATGCCGCCGGTTTCGGCATAACGGGTCAGTTTCAGCCCGATGCGCCGAATATAGGCGCGCAGCTTGGCGACTGTGTAGGCGCCGCCCATCGCCTTGATCAGCTTCGGGTGTTCCTCGGCGCCGATGCGGATCTCTTCGGCGCGAGACATAAAGGCGGTGAAGCTCTGCTGGCCGGTGGCCGGGTTGGTACTGCACGCGCTGACGAACATCAGCGCTGCGATCAACTGAGGAAACAGGATTTTCCTAGTGTTCACGGCGTAATCACCTCGATCTGTTCCGGGTGGCTGGCCTCGACCATCGGGCCGTTATATTTTTTCAGCCATCCCCGCACCCGCACCATCCTGCCTTTGAGGTTCAGCGGGTCAACCCCGGCTTTGGCGAATTGCCGCGCCACTTTTGCTTTCAAGGTAATGGTGAAATCCGAACGCCAATCCTGGCCGAAGTTAAGGTAAACTTGCCCCTTGATGCGCACCGCATCGGTAACGCGGCCTTCGATCAATTGGAAGCTGCCGGCCAGGCGGGATAATTCCTTCACAGGGTCAGCACCACGGATGGCGTAATACCGGAGCCCCCAAATGCCCCGCTTCGCCTTTCGGGCCGCCTGTTCCAGGGCCAGCATGTCGGCGACGGCGGTGCGGTTGTCGGGGAAGCTGTAAACCCCGGCCATGCCCCGCTTCAACATCTCGCCTTGGATCCAAGTGCCGTCCGGGCGGTGCAGGTGCGCCAACAAACGTCCGTGGCGGTCTTTATTGGCGCCGCCGAATGACAGCGTCAGCGGTTTCCCGTTTACCAGCGCCTCCAGCAGTGATTTTGCCGCGGCGGCCAGCGGCCAGGTCGGGAAATTCTTGCGGCCGAGGGTAAGCTTCGGCGCTTGGATTCCGACGAGACGTATCTGGGAGGCCCCCAATACCGGCGTTTTCAGAACCACCGTGTCGCCGTCCACAACGCTGGCGATGGTGGCAGTGGGGCCGGGCATGAGGTCACTTTGTCCTAAACCCTGGGCGGGCAGGCCGAGGCAAACCACAAACAGCAGGGTGGCAAGGAGACGGGCGGTCATGGTGTGTCACCGTCCCCGTACCCAACCATGGCCCGAACCTCGTCGGCGGTCTTTCCGGCCTCTCGCAGCGATCGGATGGTCTGAGACTGATCGCGCTTGGCGAACCGCTGGCCGTCGCCTCCGGTAAGCAGCCGGTGGTGATGGTAGCGCGGCGTGTCCAAGCCCAACAACGCCTGCAACACCCGGTGCACGTGGGTGGACTGGAATAGGTCATCGCCGCGGGTGACCAGGCTGACCCCCTGCAGGTGGTCGTCCAAGGTGACGGCGAGATGATAACTGGCCGGTGTCTCCTTGCGCGCCAGCACGACATCGCCAAGCCGGTCCAGGGTGGCCTTAACATCGCCTTTTTCAGCGTCAGACCAAATCAGCGGGCCGGTCATTTCCATCGCCTTGGCGCTGTCGAGCCTAAGCGCGAAGGCATCACCCGATTCCCTGCGCCGATGACGCTCGCTATCCACTAACCGTCGGCAGGTGCCGGGGTATAAAGGGCCTTCTTCGCCGGGTGCGGGCGGGTGCGGGGCAGTGGCGGACTTTTTGATTTCGGCGCGGATTTGCCGGCGCGAACAGAAACACGGATACAGCACGCCACGATCCTCCAATTGCTTCAGCGCTCGGGCGTATTCATCGAAATGTTCCGACTGACGGCGCACCGGTTGTTCCCATTCAAGGCCCAGCCAGGCCAAATCCTCTAAGATGGCGGTATCGAATGCCGGTTTGCAGCGTGACGTATCGATATCTTCGATCCTGAGTAACATCTGTCCGCTCAATGCTTGCTCCCAGGTGAACAACGCCGAATAGGCATGGCCCAGGTGCAGGTAGCCGGTAGGGCTGGGGGCGAAGCGGGTGACGGTAGGGCGGGGTTGGGTCATGTCTAATATGGCGTTGGCGGCGGGTTTGTGTCCATGGGGTGGTGACAATACCATGCCTTTTCGGTTACGACTTTCAACCATCCATTTTTCTTCTCCTAGAGGACGAGGCCGCCGATGACGGAATTCCCCACCCTTAATGGACCGACCCTGGGCCCGCTGTCCGGGCATAGCCCCGAGCAATTGGTGATCATGTTGCACGGTGTCGGCTCTGACGGGGACGACCTGATCGGTATGGCGCCGTATTTTCAAAAGGTGCTGCCTGACGCCTTGTTTGTTTCCCCCAATGCGCCTTTTTCCTTCGACCTGGCGCCGCCGGAATTGCAGGCGGGCTATCAGTGGTTTTCCCTCCAGGATACCTCTCCGGCGTCCCGGTTGGCCGGCGCCCAGACCGCGGCGCCGATTGTGGATGCTTTTATCGACGCTCAACT
This sequence comes from Alphaproteobacteria bacterium MarineAlpha3_Bin2, assembly GCA_002938315.1. Lineage (GTDB taxonomy): Bacteria > Pseudomonadota > Alphaproteobacteria > Rhodospirillales > Casp-alpha2 > Casp-alpha2. Next base: position 22,196 of record PTLL01000029.1, read on the forward strand.
GGCGGAAACCGGGTTGACCGAGAACAAGGTAGCGCTGGTCGGTTTTTCCCAAGGCACCATGATGGCACTGCATGTCGGGCTCCGGCGCCCCAATCAGCTTGCTGGGATTATCGGCTATTCCGGCATGCTGGTGGGCCAGGAATTGCTGCCCGACGCCATCAAATCGCGGCCGCCGGTGCTGCTGGTGCACGGTGACGAAGACGATGTGGTGCCGGTGGACGCCCTTCCCCAAGCAGTCGGCGGGCTTGAGGCCGTTGGCATCACCGCCCGGCACCATTCCTGCCCCGGCCTCGGCCACGGCCTCGACGATGCTGGGGTCCGTCACGGTATGGATTTCCTGGCCGATATCTTCGGCGTTGACCTTCAGGCGATGGCGGCGGAGACACCGCCGGGAATCTAAAAAGCCGCGGCATAAGGCGTGTCTTCCCAATATCGTCCTACTGTCGTCGCAACGTCGTCCCGTGTCGTCGGAATGTCGTCCCGATGTCGTCGTAAAGTCGTCATTCCTGGCCCCTGAAATGACCACAACCCATCGATTTAGCTGCTTTCATGCCCCCAAACAGGGCCTAAAAGAAATATTTGTCCTCCATGAACGCTATCGTTACCATTTGACGATACTGATCGCTTGTTTTGGCTTTTCCTTTGTTTTATTGGATAGAATGATGATGGACACTCCTGAAACCTTGACCGAAATTGAACCTGAAGCTGAAACCGATTCTGAAGGCTCGGCCCCAGAAGAAATCCCATACCTTGTCGATATTGAGGCGGTCCGGGCGCAGGCCGGGATATTACCGGGACCAGGGCCGACGGCAATTAATACGATCAGTGTCGCCGTCTCTATCCGGCCCCGGAAGCTAGTCGTCGCCGGGGGTGACGATACGCCGACACCAATGCCGCGTACCGCCTATCAACTGGTCTATGCCGATGGCACCGTGATGCTGGATTCTGGGCTTGACCGGGAAACCCATGATTCATTTGGTAAAGGCGAGGAAGAACCGTATTACCCCGAACAATACGCCTTGCTCCAAGATGCCCTGGACGGGGCAAAAGCGATTTTCCTTAGCCATTATCACGGCGATCATTCGGGCGGCGTCATTCAATCACCCAACTTTAAGGAACTGGCGCGGAAAACCATTATCTCTACGGAAACCGCCCGGCTTCTTGTCGAAGAACCGCACCGGCCCCATTTGCAGGTTTCGGCGGAAGACATCCAGAACTTTATTATTGTTGATTATCCGGTCCATTATCCCATCGCCCCTGGTGTCGTCGCCATCAAGTCACCCGGCCACAGCCCCGATTCTCAGATGGCCTATATCCGCATGGAGGATGGCCAGGAATTCCTGCACGTCTTTGATGTCGCCTGGAATATGGACAATATCAATCTCATCAAAGGCAAGGCTGCGCCTTGGATCGTCGAAGACGAACCCTTGATTATGGGGCAGCTGCGCTGGCTCAATGGACTGAAAAAAACGCACCCGGAGATCAAGTTATTGGTTGCCCATGACGATCATTTATTGGATGAATTCAAGCAGACCGGTTTGGTCGGTTTGGATTTAAAAATATCAGTCAAGTGAAACGATGAAACTGGACCACATCAATATCCACACGGATAACCTTGAAGGGGTCAAGGACGCGCTGGTGCGTCTGCTTTGCCTGGAAGTCGGGTACCGCCCTCAGTTCAAGGATCCAGGCTATTGGCTCTATGGCGAAGACTATCCGATTATCCATGTGACGGAGATGAACAGCAGCCCCGGCGAAACAACCGGGGCCTTGAATCACGTGGCTTTCAGAGACGATGATTACGATGGCCTGGTTTCACGCCTTGATCAGGATGAGATCGAATATGATCCGCGGGTGGTTCCCGCTTCCGGCGTCAGACAGATATTCTTTAAGATAAATCACGACGTCATGATCGAGGTTGATTTCGACCCGGTAGGTTAGAAAGCGATGCCAAAAGTTGATGACCCAGACTTTGGCATTTTGACCCGGTTGCAATGAACGGTTCAATGGAACGCTCAGACGAGAAGTCCTCAACGCCGAATGGTTCTCGACAATTAAACAAGCTCAGGTCGTCATCAATATCTGGCTGAA
>PTLL01000003.1 GCA_002938315.1 Alphaproteobacteria bacterium MarineAlpha3_Bin2
ACCAGACCGTTATGAGCGGTCGGCTCTAACCAGCTGAGCTACGGGCCCGTAGCAGTGTCTATTGCGACTATACAACAAAAAAATAATCAACGAAAAAGCCGGGGGCGGTGATTGCGCCTCCGGCTTTGAAATTTCCTTACCCTTTTTTCCTTAGTAGTCCAGGAAGCTCCTGAGCTTGCGGGACCGGGACGGATGCTTCAGCTTGCGCAGCGCCTTGGCTTCGATCTGCCGTATTCGTTCCCGGGTCACGGAGAACTGCTGGCCGACCTCTTCGAGCGTGTGATCGGTGTTCATGCCGATGCCGAAGCGCATCCGGAGCACGCGTTCTTCGCGCGCCGTCAGGCTCGCCAGCACCCGGGTCGTGGTCTCGCGCAAATTCGCCTGAATGGCGGCGTCCAGCGGCTGGACGGCGTTCTTGTCTTCGATGAAATCGCCCAGGTGGCTGTCTTCCTCGTCGCCGATGGGAGTTTCCAATGAGATCGGCTCCTTGGCGATCTTCAGCACCTTGCGGACCTTTTCCAAGGGCATGGAAAGCTTGACGGACAGTTCTTCCGGCGTCGGTTCGCGGCCAATTTCGTGCAGCATCTGGCGCGAGGTGCGGACCAGCTTGTTGATGGTTTCGATCATATGCACCGGAATGCGGATGGTGCGGGCCTGATCGGCGATGGAACGGGTAATGGCTTGGCGGATCCACCAGGTGGCATAGGTGGAGAACTTGTAGCCACGGCGGTATTCGAACTTATCCACCGCCTTCATCAGGCCGATATTGCCTTCTTGGATCAGGTCCAGGAACTGGAGTCCCCTGTTTGTATATTTCTTGGCGATGGAAATCACCAGGCGCAGGTTGGCCTCGATCATTTCCTTTTTGGCCTTGGCGGCTTCGCGTTCGCCCTTTTGCACGGTCGCAACGACGCGCCGGAATTCGCCGATGGGAAGCCCGGTTTCGTTGGCGATATCGGTGATGTTGGTGCGTACTTCCTTGGCATCATCGCCATAGCGCGTGATGAACCGTTCCCAGCCCTTGCCCGGCAGGGCGGCCATGCGCTTCATCCAGCCGGGATCGAGCTCGGTGCCGCGGTATTGGTCCAAAAAGTCGTCGCGCTTGATCTTCGAATTGGTGGCCATCCGCAGCAGCTTGCCTTCCGCCGTGATCAACGCCCGATTGAGGCCGTACAGTTGTTCCATCAATTGCTCGATGCGGGCGTTGTTGAGGTGCACGCCTTCCATCAAATCGATTAATTCGTGGCGCAACTTGCCGTAGCGCTTTTCCTGCGCCGGCTTGACCTCGTCGCCCTTGTGAATGGCATCAAGGCGGACGTTCTGGAGCTTATGGAGCTTTTTGTAGGTCTTGTTGATCTTCTCGAAGATCTCAACAACGTCCGGCGTCAATTTGGCCTCGAGGGCGGCCAGGGACATATTCTGTTCTTCGTATTCATCGTCATCTTTGTCGTTGTCGCTGTCGTTGGCGGCACCCGGCGCGCCCGGAACGGCGGGCTTAACGGCTTCTGGGGCTTTTTCTTCGCGGGCCTCACTCTTTTCATCGCCGTTAGTGTCGCCCTTGTCGTTGTCCACGCCTTCGGCTGTCTGGTTGGCGCCCGTTTGACCCTGGTTCGGGGCTTGTCCGGGGCCACCGCCGTGGGTGGCGTCCAAATCGATGATGTCGCGCAGCAGCATTTCCTCGGCAACCAGCGCATCATGCCAGGTGGCGATGGCGCGGATGGTCAGCGGGTTTTCGCAAATGCCGCCGATCATCATTTCGCGGCCGGCCTCGATCCGCTTGGCAATGGCGATCTCACCCTCACGGGACAATAGTTCGACCGACCCCATCTCGCGCAGGTACATGCGGACCGGATCATCGGTTCGGCCCAGGTCGGCCTCGTCGACATTGCCTTTTTTTTCTTTCTCGGCGTCGGCGACGCCGGTCTCCTTGGCCTCCGGGGCATCCCCGCCGTCTTCGTTTTCGACGACATTGACGCCCATTTCCGACAGCATGGACATGGTGTCTTCAATCTGTTCGGAAGACAGCTGGTCCGGCGGCAGCGCGGCGTTGAGGTCGTCATAGGTGACGTAGCCGCGTTCCTTGCCTGCCGCGATCATCTTTTTGATGATGCCGTTGATGTCGGAGACGGGGCTCGCGCCGCTTTCTTCCGTGGTTTCGGGAGCGTCCGCTTTCCGTGCTGTTGCTGCTTTTGCCAACTCTTATACCCTTACCGCCGGCGGCGGTCCTTTTCCATCAATATCCAATCGAAACCCAATGCTGGGCTGACTGCGGGGGTTAAACAGGGGTGCCCGGCGCCTTTCGTCCGCAAGCGAACTACGCTTGAGCAACTATTTCGCGCAAACGAAAAGCCCCATGAAATTAGGTGGTTTTCCCGAGCTGTCGTTACAAGCCCCAATACTGCCGCCTGGGTGTTTAAGGCCTGGGGCCGGTCATTGTCAAGCGCCGCAAGCCGAAAAATTCAATATTTCCAAGATGTTCCGTAAAAAACTCCACTAATTTCCACGCAAGAGATGGGCCAAGAATCTTCATTTTAGTGATTAAATTACTCCCGGTGGCCGGGCATGGACTCCTGGAGAAGCGCCTTTTGCCGGTCCCAGTCCTCTTCGGCGATGCCGGTGTCCCCGGTTTCCTTGATTTTTTTGACCTCAGGGGCGTTCTCCAGGTTATGTAAAAAGGCGACGTTTTCGTTCCACAAGGGGCGGAATTTTTCTTCCGGGGCATCGGCCTTGAGGACGCGGTTGGACCGGATCAGGGGATCGCGGAACAGTACCTCCAGGCTTTCGGCGAAGCCGTGTTGGCGCAGCACATCCTTGACGCCGTCGGATTCCAGTTCGGCGTTCTTAACCAGCACCGAGATCAATTCCTGGCGCAACTGGTCAAGGTGGCCCACGCCGAAGCTGAAATGGCCCAGCGTTTCTTCGACGCCTTCAAAAATTTCCGGATGATTGATGATGATCGCCAACAACACCTGTTGGGCGCGCCGGAGGGAATCGGGGGATTTGCCGTCTATGTTTCCGGTTACATTCGCGCCTAAATCAACCCCCAGTTCCATGGAGGGGGTCCATTGGGCGGTGGCGCCGCCGCCTTTGGCCCCGCCTGTTCCGCGCCCCTTGGACCCGGCCCAGACCCGATCATTGAACTGCGCGGAAAAATGCCCGCGCAGGGTGGAATCGGTGATTTGGCGGGCATACTCCTTGAGCCGTTTTTGCAGCGCGGCGCGTTGTTCCGGCGTTTTCGGAATGCGGCCGCCGGTTTCCATGCGCCACAGGACTTCCGACAGCGGCAGGGCGGCTTCCAGTACCTGGGACATGGCCGGGGTTCCGCCGCTCTTGATCAGGCTGTCCGGGTCTTCGCCGTCCGGCAGCATGGCGAAGCGCAGCCCATACCCCGACGCCAGCAACGGCAGCGCCCGCTCGGCGGCGCGGGCGGCGGCCTTTTGGCCAGCGGCGTCGCCATCGAAACACAGCACCGGTTCGGGCACGATCCGCCATAACAGCTTGATCTGGTCTTCGGTCAGCGCCGTGCCTAACGGCGCTACGACATTCGTGAGCCCGGCCTGGCTGAGCGCGATGACATCGGTATAGCCCTCGGTGACGATGATGGAACCGGCCTTGCGGGCCGGGCCGCTGGCCTGTTTCAACCCGTACAGCACCCGGCCTTTGTGAAATAACGACGTTTCCGGCGAATTCAGGTATTTCGGCTCGCCATCACCTAAAATTCGACCGCCGAAGGCGATGACGCGTTCTCGGGTATCGGTGATCGGGAACATCACCCGGCCGCGGAACCGGTCATAGTTGTCCCGGTTTTTATCGTCGGGCTGGATCAACATCCCGGTCGCGATCATTCGGGCGTCTTCGATGCCGTCCCCGGCAAGCGCCTGTTTCAACACATTACGGCCATCCGGCGCGAAGCCCAGCCGAAACCGCTTGATGGTCTCATCGGTGAGGCCCCGACCTTTCAGATAATCGTGCGCCTGTTTGCCGGCGGGGCTGAGAAGCTGGTGCTGGAAAAACCGCGCCGCCTTTTCGGTGACGTCGTAAAGCGTCTGGCGCTGTTCCTGGCGCTGGCGTTCTTCGGGGCTGTCCTGGGGGACCTCCATGCCGGCCTCACCGGCCAGTTTTTCAACCGCTTCGGGGAAATTGAGGCCTTCGGTGGCCATGACGAAATCGAAGACGCTGCCGTGTTCGCCGCAGCCAAAGCAGTGATAGAACCCCTTGTCCTCATTGACCGTGAACGATGGCGTCTTTTCCTTGTGGAACGGGCACAGCCCCAAATGTTCGCGGCCCTTTTTGGTCAGCTTGACCCGGCGGCCGATGACGTCGGCCAACCCGGCGCGGGCGCGCAAGTCTTCCAGGAACTGATCGGAAAAGGCCATGGTGGGTATCCGGGGCTGTTCTCAATCGTTGTCGGAACATCGGCAAACCGCCGAATCGGCCTATAATACCAGATTACCGGGTTCTTGCCTTAATGTGGATTGCCTTAAAGGCGGGGATAACGTCGAAGGAACGTCAATTAGGTCAACCGTTCCTTGACCATGGCGCTGGCCATGGAGAAATCCATGCTGCCGGCATGTTTCTCCTTTAGCCCCGCCATCACCTTGCCCATGTCCTTGAGGGTGGCGGCCCCGGCGTCTTCGATGACGGCGTCGATGGCGGCGGCGATGTCGTCGTCGCTCATCTGTTGGGGCAGGTACTCCTCAATGATGGCGATTTCCTCGGCCTCTTGCTGGGCCAACTCCATGCGGCCGCCTTTTTCATAGAGGGCGATGGAATCGCGGCGCTGTTTGATCATCGATTGCAGCAGGCCGAGGATCTCTTCCTCGGGGATGCCGTCTTTGTTGCCCTTGCCCCGGGCCGCGATGTCGCGGTCTTTGAGCGCCGCCATGATCAGCCGTAGCGTCGACACGGTCGGGGCATCCTTGCCCTTCATCGCCGTCTTGAGGGCGTCAGAGAGACGCGTTCGCAGCATGGCGTGCCCTTCGATAATGTGATTGGGAAACGATGAACCTACCTAATATCGGTACAAAAAGCAACCCATGGATTTAAAATAACCCATTGAAAAATATGATAATTTTAGGAATTTGGAGTCTTGACCTCTCCGCTCGGATTGCTTATGAAAGGCCAGCCTTTAGACCGCCTTTAGGGCACCGCCCATGACAGACCTTCAATCGCCCGTTATTCCCGCCGGATCGATGTCCGGGGGGGAGGCGTTTTCCGCCGCCGCCGATGCCGCCCTGGTGTTGGCCAGCGGTGAAGTATTCTGGGGCCGGGGCGCCGGCGCCATGGGCCGGGCCGTCGGCGAGATTTGTTTCAACACCTCGATCACCGGTTATCAGGAAATTCTCACCGATCCCAGCTACGCCGGTCAGGTCATAATCTTCACCTTCCCCCATGTCGGCAACGTCGGCGCCAACCCGGAAGACCTGGAAACGACAACGCCGGCGGCGCGGGGCTGCGTGTTCCGGGCCGATATCACCGATCCCGCCAGCTGGCGTTCGGCTGGCCACCTGGATGCGTGGCTCAAATCCCAGAACATGGTCGCGGTCACCGGCATCGATACCCGGCGGCTGACCCGCCTGATCCGCGACACCGGCGCGCCGTCGGGCATCATCGTCCATGTGGCTGATGGCAACGCCCTCGATGTCGAGGTCCTGGCCGCCGAGGCTGCCGCCTGGCCGGGCCTGGAAGGCATGGACCTGGCCAAAGAAGTGTCCTGCACCCAGTCCTATACCTGGGACGAGACCGAGTGGGCGCTGGGCCAAGGCTTCGGCCAACAATCCGAACCGAAATTCCACGTCGTCGCCGTCGATTACGGGGCCAAGCGCAATATCCTGCGCTGCCTGGCGTCAACGGGGTGTGCAGTCACGGTGGTGCCGGCGACGGCGACGGCGGACGACATCTTGGGCCTGAAGCCGGACGGCGTGTTCCTGTCCAACGGCCCCGGCGACCCGGCGGCGACCGGCGTCTATGCGGTGCCCGCGGTCCAGGGCGTATTGGACGCAAACGTGCCGGTGTTCGGCATCTGCCTCGGTCATCAAATCCTGGCCCTGGCGCTCGGCGCCAACACCTCCAAAATGCACCTCGGCCACCGCGGCGCCAACCAGCCGGTCAAGGACCTGGAGACCGGCAAGGTTGAAATCACCAGCCAGAACCACGGCTTCGTCGTCGACCGCGACAGCCTGCCGAAAGGCGTCACCGAGACCCACACGTCTCTCTTTGATGGCTCGCTGGAAGGCATCCGCGTCGACGGAAAACCAATCTTTTCCGTCCAATACCACCCCGAAGCCTCGCCGGGCCCGCAGGACAGCCACTACTTGTTCGACCGGTTCGTGGCACTGATGGAGGGGGCGGCCCCATGAGCAAGTTCAAGGAAATCGTCCACAAATTCCGCTACAACATCTACTTCTTCGTGGCGACGACGGTGTTGCTGATCCTGGCGCTGCTGGGGGTGATCTAATGCCGAAACGCACCGACATCAAAACCATCATGATCATCGGCGCCGGGCCGATTGTGATTGGCCAGGCCTGTGAGTTTGATTATTCGGGCGCGCAGGCGTGTAAGGCGCTACGGGAAGAGGGCTACCGGGTGGTGCTGGTCAATTCCAATCCGGCGACGATCATGACTGACCCGTCCTTGGCCGACGCCACCTATATCGAGCCGATCACGCTTGACATGCTGGAAAAGATTATCGCCAAGGAAAAGCCCGATGCATTACTGCCGACCATGGGCGGGCAGACCGGCTTGAACGCCGGCATCGAACTGGCCGAGGCGGGGATATTGGACAAATACGGCGTCGAGATGATCGGCGCCAAGGTCGAGGCCATCGCCAAGGCCGAAGACCGCCAGCAATTCCGCGACGCCATGCAGAATATCGGCCTCGAATGCCCGGTCAGCCGCCTGGTGACGAATACAAAAGAGGCCGAGGCGGCGTTGAAGGAGATCGGCCTGCCGCTGATCATCCGGCCGTCGTTTACGCTCGGCGGTATCGGCGGCGGCATCGCCGCGACGGCGGAAGAATACCACCATTTCATCGAAAGCGGCCTCGATGCCTCGCCGGTCACCCAAGTGCTGGTCGAGGAATCGGTGCTCGGTTGGAAAGAGTTCGAGATGGAGGTGGTCCGCGACCATGCCGATAACTGCATCATCGTGTGTTCCATCGAAAACGTCGATCCCATGGGCGTGCACACCGGCGACAGCATCACCGTCGCCCCGGCGCTGACCCTGACCGACAAGGAATACCAAATCATGCGCAACGCCTCGATCGCGGTGCTGCGCGAGATCGGCGTCGATACCGGCGGGTCCAACGTGCAGTTTGCCGTCGACCCGGCCACCGGGCGCTTGCTGCTGATCGAAATGAACCCCAGGGTGTCGCGGTCATCGGCGCTGGCCTCGAAAGCGACCGGTTTTCCCATCGCCAAGGTAGCGGCGAAGCTGGCCGTCGGCTACACCCTGGACGAACTGGACAACGACATCACCGGTGTCACCCCGGCCAGCTTCGAGCCGACGATTGACTATGTGGTGACGAAAATCCCGCGCTTTACCTTCGAGAAATTCCCCGGCACCGAGGCGCTGCTGACCAGTTCCATGAAATCCGTCGGCGAGGCGATGTCCATCGGCCGCACCTTTGCGGAGTCGCTGCAAAAAGGGCTGCGGTCCATGGAAACCGGGCTCACCGGCCTGAACGAGGTCGACGGCCTGGAGGGCGAGGCGGCGCTGCTGGACGCCCTGACCCTGGCCCGGCCCGACCGGCTGCTGGTCATCGCCCAAGCCATCCGCGCCGGGGTAACGCTCAACGCCATTCAGGCGGCGTGTCATTTCGACCCGTGGTTCCTGGAACAGATCGAGATGCTGGTTAAGGCCGAGGCGGCGATCAAAAAAGACGGCCTTCCCGATGACGCGGCGGGCATATTGGCGCTGAAGAAATTCGGCTTTTCCGATGCGCGTTTAGGCGAACTGGCGGGGATATCGGCGGGCGCCGTCGCCGCCAAGCGCCGGGAATTGTCGATCACGCCGGTCTATAAACGCGTCGATACCTGCGCCGCCGAGTTCCCGTCACAGACGTCTTATATGTATTCGGCCTATGAAGGCGACGCCTCCCGGCCGCCGGAATGCGAGGCCGAGCCGACCGACGCTAAGAAGGCAGTGATCCTGGGCGGCGGCCCCAACCGCATCGGCCAGGGCATCGAATTCGATTACTGCTGCGTCCATGCGGCTTACGCGCTGAAGGAGGCGGGCATCGAAGCGATCATGGTCAACTGCAACCCGGAAACGGTCAGCACCGATTACGACACCTCGGACCGGTTGTATTTCGAGCCGCTGACGTCGGAAGACGTGATCGAGCTGATCCGGGTCGAGCAGCGTTCGGGGGAATTGATGGGCGTCATCGTCCAGTTGGGCGGGCAAACGCCGCTGAAACTATCCCATGACCTGGAAGCCGCCGGCATTCCCGTGCTCGGCACCTCGCCGGACGCCATCGATCTCGCCGAAGACCGCGAACGGTTCCAGGCGTTGTTACAGGAATTGGGCCTGAAACAGCCGATCAACGGCCTGGCGCGGTCCAACGAAGAGGCCGAGGCCGTCGCCGGCGACATCGGTTATCCGCTGGTGATCCGGCCCAGTTATGTGCTCGGCGGCCGGGCCATGGAAATTGTCCATGATCTGGACGGCCTTCGGCGTTACATGACCGACGCCGTGCAGGTTTCCGGCGACAGTCCGGTGTTGCTGGATTCGTTCCTGGAAGACGCCATCGAGGTCGATGTCGACGCCATCGCCGACGGAACCGATGTTTATGTCGCAGGCATCATGCAGCACATCGAAGAGGCCGGCATCCATTCCGGCGACAGCGCCTGTTCGTTGCCGCCCTATTCGCTTTCCGATGACGTAATTTCCGAATTGCGCCGCCAGACCCGGCTGCTGGCCGAAGCCTTACACATCATCGGCCTGATGAACGTGCAATACGCGGTCAAAGGCGATGATATCTACCTGATCGAGGTCAATCCGCGCGCCAGCCGCACCGTGCCCTTCGTCGCCAAGGCGACCGGCGTGCCGGTGGCCAAGATCGCGGCGCTGGTGATGACCGGGGAAAAATTGAAATCCTTCGACCTGCCGGACTCCACGGCCGAAAGGAAAGGCCACATCGCGGTCAAGGAAGCGGTGTTCCCCTTCGCCCGTTTCCCCGGCGTCGATATCATCCTCGGCCCGGAAATGAAGTCCACCGGGGAAGTCATGGGCATTGATGCCGATTTCGAACGCGCTTTCGCCAAATCGCAATTGGGCGCCGGCAACCGGCTGCCGGTGGACGGCACCGCGTTCATTTCGGTCAAGGATCGTGACAAGGAGGCGGCGGCGTTGGCGCGGCGATTATCCGGGCTTGGCTTCGCGCTGATAGCGACCGGCGGCACCCAGGATTTCCTGGCCGGCCAGGGTCTCGACGTGGTCCGGGTCAATAAGGTGCAGGAAGGCGCCCCCCACTGCGTCGAGGCGATTACCGACGGCGCCGTGCAGTTGGTCATCAACACCACCGAAGGCGCCCAGGCGATCGCCGACAGCTACACCATCCGGCGCTCGGCGCTGATCAACAATATTCCCCACTACACCACCATGACCGGCGCCGCCGCCGCCGTCGGCGCCATTGAGGCGATGGGCAAGGGCAGCCTTGAAGTGACCCCCTTGCAGGCTTATTTTGACGATTCGTTTTAGATTAATAACCGGGAAGCTTTAATCATGGAAAGGGTGCCGATGACCGCTGCCGGACTGGCGGCGCTTGAGGAGGAATTGCGCCAACTCCGGGACGTGGATCGCCCGGCGGTGTCGAAAGCCATCGGCGTCGCCCGCGAACACGGTGATCTGAAGGAAAACGCCGAATATCACGCCGCCAAGGAACGCCAAGGCATGATCGAGGCGCGCCTGAAGAATATCGAAGGCATGGTCAGCCATGCCGAGGTCATCGACCCGGCGTCGCTGTCGGGCGACATGGTCCAGTTCGGCGCCACGGTCCTGCTTATCGACGAGGACACCGACGAGGAAGTCACCTATCAGATCGTCGGCAGCGAGGAATCGGATGTCTCCAAGGGCCTGTTGCCGATAACCTCACCCCTGTCCAAGGCCCTGGTCGGCAAATCCGTCGGAGCCTCGGTCGAGGTCAACACCCCGAAAGGCATCAAGTTCTACGAAGTGGTGAAAGTGGAATTTAAGTAGTTTTTTATTCGGTAGGGGTCAATCTCGAAAACCCTTTTACCTATTGCGATCTTGGCTGTGGAAATGGGCCCGGCAATTGGCCAAGGCCAAGTTCATCAAAAAAGGCTGCAAATTGGTCAAACGCAAGTAGCGGGACTCAACCCGGTTCCGCCTCTTCGGCGTCGCCGCTATTGTCACCCTCTTCAAGTTCATCGCCGGGAACGGCGAGATCGATGGGCACCCCCGGCTCGGTCTTGGCGGCGCGAATCGATAACGACGAGCGTACATGATTGATGTTGGGCGTTGCCGTCAATTTGGTGGTCAGGAATTCCTGATACGCGTCCCAATCGGCGGCGACGATCTTCAAGAGGAAATCGGTCTCGCCGGCGAGCATGAAACATTCCCGTACCTCGGGCCATTGCTGGACGGTGTTCTCGAACGCCTCCAGGTCCGGTTCGGCCTGGGACGACAGCCCGACCTGAGCGAAAACGGTGACGTGATAGCCGAGCGCCTTGGGGTCGAGGTCGGCGTGGTAGCCGAGGATATAGCCGTTTTCTTCCAAGGCCCGGACGCGCCGCAGGCACGGCGGCGCCGAGATGCCGGCGCGTTTGGAAAGCTCGACGTTGGTGATGCGGCCTTCGGCCTGTAGGTCATGCAGGATGCGGCGGTCGATGTGGTCGAGTTTGACTTTTTGCATGAATGGAGCGGCCCCCAACCGTGGAAGAATATTGCGCAATTTTGTTGCTGATAGACGAAATTAACTTACCCGGCCTCGTGCCGCAACCATGTCCGTCGCCTAAGGTTGTCCGGGTCCATACCCGACGTCATAGCCTGACTTGCCCTTGGGTTGCCGTGTTCCTATCTTAGGGTGTCATTTGCGTTGATTTTGTCTCGAAGGAATCCCCACACCATGGCGGATAGCCACCATACCAAAGTCCTGATCATCGGTTCCGGCGCCGCCGGCTATACGGCCGCCGTCTATGCGTCCCGCGCAAACCTCAAGCCGATTATGGTGCGCGGCCTGCAACCGGGCGGGCAGTTGACCATCACCACCGATGTTGAAAATTATCCCGGTTTCGCCGAGGCCATCCAGGGGCCGTGGCTGATGGAACAGATGTATGATCAGGCCAATAACGTCGGCACCGAGATCATCGACGATATCATCGTCGCAACCGATTTATCGAGGCGGCCGTTTCAGGCCACGGGCGATACCGGCACACAGTACACCGCCGATACCGTCATTATCGCCACCGGCGCCAGCGCGCGCTGGCTGGGCCTGGTTAGCGAGCAGAAATATTCCGGCTTTGGCGTTTCGGCGTGCGCCACCTGCGACGGATTTTTCTTCCGCGATCAACCGGTGGCGGTGATCGGCGGCGGCAATACGGCGGTCGAAGAGGCGTTGTTCCTGACCAATTTTGCGACCAAGGTGTATTTGGTCCACCGCCGTGACGAACTGCGGGCCGAAAAGATACTCCAGGACCGGCTGCTCAAGAACGATAAGATTGAACCGGTCTGGGACAGCGTGCTGGAGGAAGTCGTCGGCAAGGATGATCCGCTCGGCGTCACCGGCATCAAGGTCAAGAACGTCAAGACCGGCGACATTGCCGACATTACCGTCGACGGCGTTTTTATCGCCATTGGCCACACGCCGAATTCGGAAATCTTCAAAGGCCAACTCGATATGGACGAAAACGGCTATATCTTGACTACGCCGGGGACGACCCGGACTACTATCGATGGCGTGTTCGCCACCGGCGACGTCCAGGACCACATCTATCGCCAGGCGGTGACCGCGGCGGGCACCGGCTGCATGGGCGCCTTGGAGGCCGAGCGCTTTTTGGCCGAACTGGCCGACTCCGCCAAGGCCGCCGAATAGTCCGGCCCAATGTGAGCGCCGGGGGGCGGTGCTTGAGGGAGCAAAAGCATGGATTGGGATAAGCTGCGCGTTTTTCACGCCGTTGCCGAAGCCGGCAGCTTCACCCATGCCGGCGAGCGGCTGACCCTGTCGCAATCCGCGGTCAGCCGCCAGATTTCGACGCTGGAAGATAGCCTTCGGGTCAAGCTATTTCACCGTCACGCCCGCGGCCTCAAGCTGACCGAACAGGGCGAACATTTGTTCGAAACCGCGCATGAGGTCTTTGCCAAGCTGGCCATGGCCGAGGCCCACATCGCCGATGTCAAGGAAAAGCCCCAGGGGACGTTACGGATCACCACCACGGTCGCCTTCGGGTCGATCTGGCTGACTCCCCGGATTAAGGAATTTGTCGAACTGTATCCGGATATCGAAGTCTCGTTGGTGTTGGCCGATACCGAACTGGACCTGTCCATGCGCGAGGCCGACGCCGCCATCCGGATGATGCCGCCAACCCAGCCGGACCTGATTCAGCGCCACCTGATGACGATGAATTACCGCATCTATGCGGCGCCGGAATACCTCAAGGCGCGGGGCATTCCGAAAACCGCCAGGGACCTGGATCAGCACAGTATCGTCGTTTACGGCGAGGACGCGTCGCCGCCCGTGGGCGACTTCAATATGCTGTTGGAGGTCGGCATTAAATCCGGTCCGCCGCGCGAACCGGTGCTCCGAGTCAACAGTATCTATGGCATATACCGGGCCGTGCAAGGCGGCCTTGGCATTGCGGCGTTGCCGGAATACATGAGCCACGAAGGCCGAAACCTGGTCGAGGTGTTGCCGGAGATCCCTGGCTCCAGCCTGGATGTCTATTTCGTCTATCCGGAAGAGGTCAGAAATGCCGAGCGAATTGTCGTATTGAGGGATTTCCTGGTCCGAAAAATGGCCGGCGGGGTCGCTTGAAACGGGCATTCACCCCCGCATGCCGCCGTGGCTTTGCCGGTAAAGCCAATTAAATCAACCAATTGAAGCCATGCAATAAACACATAGCTGAAATGCGGCATTATGGGTGGAAAAACACCCTGAAGATTCATATATTCTATTCAAGTGATGTTGCATTGCAATATTTCAACGAGTTTTCCGGACAATGTTCCGGAGAAGTCCGGGCTCAGAGCCTGGACCGGGACCGCCCACTCCCCCCCGGGTGGCCCCGACGTCTCTCAGACGTGAAGCCTCCCTGTTTAAACTCGCCCCCGCCTTTTAGGCGGGGGTCTTTTTTTGAACAATCCGGGGCCGGTTGGGGTTAGGTCTTGATGTTCAGGATATTGCCGGGGGCGCCGGTTTTCAGCAACGCCAGGTAACTGGTCCTCAGTTCTGCATTGCGGTTGATGGCGACGGCGATCGCTGTACGTTCGCGGTCGGCGGCCTGGGAGATTTCCTGCAGGGCGAGAAGCTGTTGCTGGTTCAGGACGGATATTCTGTCGTTTGTGCTGGTGGCGTAAATGTCGGAAAAGCCCTTGTCGAACTGGACTCTCGCCAAGGCGCTCACATAGGAATCGATCTTAGCATTGATGGTGGTCAAGGCCGAGTCGATGGCGCTGGCGGCCCTGGACCGGCCCGCCGACGTAGCAAGACCCTCATAGGCCCAGGAATCGAGTATATTCAGGCCGGTGGTCGATAGGGTCGCGCCGGCGTAGCTGTCCGAGGTCGATATTTTGGTAAACCCGATGGTGCTGCCGCTAATGCTATTGAGTTGCAGATCCTGGGTGATCACGGCGCTTTTGCCGGTGGCGACGCCCGATGAATTGTATTGCACTAATACCGAATCGTTGGAGCCAGCCTGGAAAGAGATGCCGTTGATCACGATGGTGTCAGCTGAGGTGCTCTTGGCCCAGGTGTTGCCGCCGGAATCGACAATGGTGTAGTTGCTGGACAGGTCGGTATAGGGGAAGGTCCCTTGGCCGCCGGTAATGTCATTGATGTAGGAAAAATCGTTGGCGAAAGTCTCGCCGATAAGGTTGGGCACTTGCGAAGCGGCGTTGGCGGCGGCGTTGAGTTGGCGCAGTGTATCATCGAAATCGACGACATATTCGGCGATTTGACTGGCAGTGCCGCTGCGCGCCCTGTTTTCAAGGTCGGCCAGCTTCCGGACGTACCCTTTAATGACTTCAACACGGGAGATGAGGTCTTCCAAGTGGCTGACGGCAACGTCGATGTCCGGCCGCAAGGCCGCCCATTCACTGCCCACCCGGCGCTGCGCATCGACCTTTTGCGAGAACCGGTTTCGGGTAGCGACTTGGTCACGGGCAAGCTGGTCGGCCTGAAATTTTTGCAGCCGGGATTGCAGCGTTAAAATTGAAAACCCGGACCCGCTGACAGAGGAAATAGCCACCTAAAACCAATCCTTCGAAAAGTTTCGAGGCGTTCTGCCCAATCGGAAATGTATGAGAAATCGTCGCGAATACTACCAAACAAAGCCGTAAAATGCCAACGACAGGGCAAAAAATCCTGTGGCGGCGTTAACCATACCGGAAAGGCCATTCAACCCATTGGTTTAAAATGGTCTTTTTCATTTATGCAGGAACCCTAATTTGCCAGGGCGGCTTCGCGTTGGGAAACGACGGTATCGGCATCCTTCCCGGACAATTCCTGCAGATGGTCGAATTCATATTGGAAGGTGCCAACGCCCTGTGTCATCGACCTGAGTTCGATGATCAGATCGTGCATTTCGGATTGCGGCAATTGAACCGAAACCTCGTCCCAGCCATTCCACCCCTGTTTTGCGTCGAAGCCCAGAATATGTCCCCGGCGTCCACTGATCAGGCGTTGAATTTTCGAAGTGAATTCATTGGGCAAGACGATTTCGACCTTGAAAATGGGTTCCAACAGCACCGGGTTACAATTGGGCATGCCCTGGCGCATGGCCTGGCCGGCGGCTTTCTTGAACGCCATTTCGGAACTGTCGACGGCATGGAACTGACCGTCGGTCAGGGTCACCGAAATATCGACGACGGTAAATCCAAGCGGTCCGCGGGACATAAAATCCTTTACCCCGTGCTCGACCGCCGGGATGTATTGCTTCGGTACGACGCCGCCGGTGATGGTATCGTTGAATTGGAATCCTGAACCGCGGGGCAGGGGCTTGATGTCCAGGTGGACGTCTCCGAATTCTCCGTGCCCGCCCGATTGCTTCTTGTGCCGGGAGTGTTGGGAAATTGGCTTCCTGATGGTTTCCTTATAGGGAATACGGGGCCGGTCCGACAAAATGTTCAAACCGAAGCGATCCATGAGGCGGTCAATGGTGACCAGCAAATGCATTTCACCCTGGCCCCAAAGCAGGAATTCCCCAGTATCCGGGTCTGGCCCGAAGGAAATCGACGGGTCTTGGTCAGCCAGCTTGGCCAAGGCGCCCGAAAGCTTGACCTCATCGTCGCGGTGTTCGGCATGGATGGATAACGCGAACAGGGGTTTGAGCGCGTCCGGCCAGCTGATAACGGCACCGTTGGCATTTTCGGACAGGGTAGCACCGGTATGAACGCTGTCCATCCGGCCCAGGGCGATCACCTCACCGGCATTAGCCTTGCTTACCTTATCGTGTTTTTGCCCCATGACCCGGTGCATGCCGCTGACCCTTTCGTCATTTAGGGTCATACCATCGGTGGCATCGCCCCGCCAAATGCGGGCGAAGCTCATTTTTCCGGCATGTCCGGCGTGAACGGTTTTGAAGACTTGCGCCAGCACCCCGTCACCACTGTCGATGCCGAGCCGTTCTGCCGTTGCCGGCGCTTCCGGGCATTCGTGGCGCAGCGCCTTCATCAGTCGGCGGATGCCGTTATCTTGTTCGGCCGAACCGATGAATGCCGGCACGATGAAACTGCGTTGCAGATCGTTGGTCAGGCTGTTGTAAATTTCTTCTGAAGACGGGATGACGTCTTCCAGCAGGCTTTCCAGCAAGGCGTCATCGAAATCAGCCAGACTTTCCAGAAGTTCGGTACGGGCTTCGGCTTCGCGGTCTTGTACGGTGCCGGGAATCTCGATTAATTTCGACGGCTTGCCGGGAGCCCATTCGAAGGCTCGTTCGCTAACCAGGTCGACGTGCCCGATGATATTTTCACCTTCACGAATGGGTACTTCGCGAAGCACCAGCGGACGTTTGGAATGAACCTGTAACGCCGTCAGGGTCTCTTTGACGCTGGAAATGGCGGTGTCCATCTTATTGATGAACAGGATATGGGGAATGTCTTTTTCGTCCAGGAACTTTAGTACCGGCGCCACAGTCAGGGCCCTTGATGCATCGGCCTCGCAGACAACGACGGCCGCGTCGGCCACCATCAAGGCGTTGATGGATTCTTGAATCATCTCCACGGAACCGGGGCAGTCGAGAAACGTCCAGGCCTCGCCTAAATACTCGGCGGTGGCGACGTTGACCTCGGTGCTCATATGGCGTTTTTTCGCTTCCGGCGTTCCGTCACCGACAGCATAGCCTTCTTTGGACGAACCCTTGCGCCCGATGGCCTCGGTCAGCATCAGGATGCTTTCAAACAGGGCTGTTTTTCCACAAAGATAGGGGCCGACGATGGCCGCGACTCTCGGCCCGGATGGCGTTTTTGAAGCCATAATATCCTCCCGTAATCGTTTTTTTTATCGATTAGGCCACGGGTTTGTCCCGTTTGATATTATTACCTGAAAAGGGTAATGCCACTGGCTGGGGATGCAAGAAAAAAGGGCAACCTCATGAGGTAAATATAGTGGTCAACAATAAATGGGTTATAATTTTTTTGTCTAAGGAATTCTGTTTGGCTAAGGAATCCTGGGGGATTCACACGACAACATTCAGCATTTGGCGGTTTCCGGCGATGTCGCGGTTGCCGTCTGGAATTGAAAGCTGGAAGGGGAGAAGCTATCTTCTGCGGGTGATGAAAATTTTCTTTTTACGAATGGCGCACGGTGCGCTCCTCAGTCTGCTGATGATGGTGTCGAACATTGCCACGGCTGTTGAGGAGTCTGCTGCACGGTGGTGCGTCTCAAGGGTTCCGCCGTTGCCATGCAGGCCGCCATCCCCCGTCCGTTGAAGGTTGGTGACAAAATCCAGCGCGGCGATGTCCTTTCCACCGGCCGCGGTGCGCGTCTGGAAGTCGAGATGTTGGACGATGCGATAATGACGCTGGGCGAGAAAACCAATTTTATCGTCATTGATTACATCATCGGCAATGAACCCATTGCCGCCCTGCGCCTGCTCCAAGGCGCGTTCAGTGCCGTTAGCGGCAAAATGATGCAGACGGCGGCGGCGAAATTCACCGTCGAGACCGAGATCGCAACCATTGGCATTCGCGGCACCAAGTTCTGGGGCGGTGTGATTGACGGAGCGTTTCAGGTGGCCATGTTGGAGGGCAAGGCGGTGATTATCGAGAACAAAGCCGGTCGCGTCGTCATCGACAAGGTCAACAATGGAACGCTGATCAAAGACGCCAATACCGCGCCGACGAAACCGAAAGCATGGGGCGGGAACAAGCTGGACCGCGCCATCGCCACGGTCGCATTCTAACAAGCCCTAAAAAGCAGCGTTAATTTATAGTGATGGGTTTACGTCAGCGCCGCGCAGGCCCGTTGGATGCGCTGGCAGGCGTCTTCCAGCAGGTCGGTACCGGTCGCGTAGGAAATCCGGAAATGCGGCGACAACCCGAAGGCGACGCCCTGTACTGCGGCAACGCCTTCCGATTCCAGGATATAGGATACGAAATCCTCGTCCGTCTCGATGGTGTTGCCGTCGGGCGTGGTCTTGCCGATGGTACCTTCGCAAGACGGATAAACGTAAAAGGCGCCTTCCGGCGTCGGGCAGCTGAGCCCCGTTGCTTGATTGAGCATGCTAACGACCAGGTCGCGGCGTTCCTGAAAAATGGTGTTGTTGGCGGCGATAAAATCCCGTGGTCCGTTCAGGGCCGCCACCGATGCCGCCTGGCTGATGGATGAGGTATGGGTGGTGGATTGCGATTGTATCATGGTGATCGCCTTGATCAGGTCCACCGGACCTGCGGCATATCCGACCCGCCAGCCGGTCATGCAAAAGGCCTTGGACATGCCGTTCAAGGTCAGGGTCCGGTCTTTCAGCCCCGGTTCAACTTCGGCAACGGTGGAAAACTCAAACCCGTCGTAGACGATGTGCTCGTAAATATCGTCGGTCATGATCCAAACGTGGGGGTGGCGCATCAGCACATCGGTCAACGCCTTCATTTCGTCACGGGTAAAAGCGGCGCCGGACGGGTTTGACGGCGAATTCAGGATCAGCCACTTGGTTTTCGGCGTAATGGCGGCTTCCAGATTCTCGGGCGCCATCTTGAAACCTTTGTCCACCGGGCAATTGACGAATACCGGCTTGGCTTCAAACATTAACGCGATATCCGGGTACGACACCCAATAGGGCGCCGGCACGATGACCTCGTCGCCGGGGTTCAGCGTCGCCATGAAGGCGTTGAAAATAATCTGCTTGCCACCGCAGCCGACGGTGACTTCATCGACGCTGTACTCCAGGCCATTTTCGCGCTTGAACTTATCGACGATGGCTTCCTGTAATTCAGGAATGCCGTTGACCGCCGTATAGCGCGTCAGCCCGTCGTCCATGGCTTTTTTCGCCGCCTCGATGATGTGGGCAGGGGTGTCGAAATCGGGCTCACCGGCGCCGAGACCAATTACATCGCGGCCCTGGGCTTTCAGGTCACGGGCCTTCTGGGTGACGGCGATGGTGGGGCTGGGCGTAATCAGGCTCAAGCGGTCGGCGATGAAGGACATGGGTCGTGGTTCCCGGGGCAGAATTTCAAAGAAAGGGCAGTCAAAAACGAAGGCCGGAGACTACGCTTGTACGTATACCGGTGCAAGTCAGGACTCGCCTGTGGCCCGCTTGGGCAATATAACTTCCCCCATGCAACATGCCGAACAATTCATACCGGAAAAACGCGCCCCTATCAGCGGCGGCAAGCCGTTCACGCTGGTCTCGCCATTCGATCCCGCCGGCGACCAGCCCGAAGCCATCGCCGAGTTGATCAAGGGCCTGGAAGCGGCCGAGCGCGATCAGGTGTTGTTGGGCGTCACCGGGTCGGGCAAGACCTTTACCATCGCCCACGTCATTCAGGATCAACAGCGCCCGACCCTGGTGCTGGCTCCCAACAAGACCCTGGCGGCGCAGCTCTACGGCGAGATGAAGGAATTCTTCCCCGACAACGCGGTCGAATATTTCGTCTCCTACTACGATTATTATCAGCCCGAGGCCTACGTGCCGCGCACCGATACCTTTATCGAGAAAGACGCCTCTATTAACGAACAGATCGACCGCATGCGCCACGCCGCGACGCGGTCCCTGTTGGAACGCCCGGACGTCATCATCGTCGCCTCGGTGTCGTGCATCTACGGCATCGGTGCGGTGGAAACCTATTCCGAGATGGTGGTCAAGCTCCGCACCGGCGCCCGGGTCGATCGCGCCCCGCTTCTGCAAAGCCTGGTCGAGCTTCAATACCGGCGCAACGACGTCAATTTTTTCCGTGGCGCGTTCCGGGTGCGCGGCGATATCGTCGAGATTTTCCCGTCCCACTTCGAAGACCGGGCCTGGCGGTTGTCGCTGTTCGGCGACGAGTTGGAGCAGATCTGGGAAATTGACCCGCTCACCGGTGAGAAAATCGGCGCCCTGGAAGAGATCACCATTTATCCCAACAGCCATTACGTCACGCCCCGGCCGACCCTGTTGCAGGCGATTCCCCAGATCAAGGCGGAGCTGAAACAACGCCTGGGCGAGCTGACGGCGGAAGGAAAGCTGCTGGAAGCGCAGCGGCTCCAAGAACGCACCACCTTCGATTTGGAGATGCTGGACACCACCGGCTTTTGTGCCGGCATCGAGAACTATTCCCGTTACCTCACCGGCCGCCGCCCCGGCGATCCGCCACCGACGCTGTTCGAATACCTTCCGGAAAACGCGCTGATGATCGTCGATGAATGCCATGTCACGGTGCCGCAACTGGGCGGCATGTACCGGGGCGATTTCAACCGCAAATCGACGCTCGCCGAATACGGCTTCCGCCTGCCCAGTTGCATTGACAACCGGCCCTTGAAGTTCGAGGAATGGGAAGTCATGCGCCCGGACACCATTTACGTTTCGGCGACGCCGGGCCCGTGGGAGATCGAGAAAACCGGCGGCGTCTTCGCCGAACAGGTGGTCCGCCCCACCGGCCTGATCGACCCCCTGTGCATCGTGCGGCCGGTAGAAACCCAGGTCGACGATTTACTGGGCGAAGTCAAGGAAGTGGCGGCCAAGGGCTTGCGCACCTTGGTGACGACGCTGACCAAGCGCATGGCCGAGGACCTGACCGAATACCTGCACGAACATGGTGTGCGGGTGCGCTACTTGCATTCCGACATCGATACCTTGGAGCGTATCGAGATCATCCGCGACCTGCGTTTGGGGGCGTTCGATGTGTTGATCGGCATCAACCTGCTGCGCGAGGGCCTGGATATTCCCGAATGCGCCCTGGTCGCCATCCTCGACGCCGACAAGGAAGGCTTTTTGAGATCCAAGACCTCGCTGGTGCAGACCATCGGCCGCGCCGCCCGCAACATCGACGGCCGCGTCATTCTGTATGCCGACAAGATGACCGCTTCGCTGGACTACGCCATTTCCGAAACCAACCGGCGCCGCGAAAAACAACAGGCCTACAATGCCGCCAACGGCATCACCCCGGAATCGGTGAAAAAGGGTATCACCGATATCATCGGATCGGTGTACGAACAGGACTACGTCACCGTCGATACCGGCGTTTCCGGGGAGGCCGAACTGGTCGGCCACAACCTGCGCGCCGTACTCGCCGACTTGACCCAACGCATGAAGGCCGCCGCCGCCGAGCTGGAATTCGAGGAAGCCGCCCGGTTGCGCGATGAAGTCCGCCGCCTGGAAGCCCGCGAGCTCGGTCTGGACAAGGCCGGCGTTTCGCCCATGGCCGCGGCGCGGGCCGGCGCCGGTGGTCGCTGGAAGAAAAAGGGCAAGAAAAAGAGAAGATAGGGGAGTGGGCCTCAGCCCCCCAGCAGCTCCGGTCTCAGGAACCATTGCACGGTCCAGCCGCCGCCGTTTTCGCCGCGTTCGATGCAGGCCACCGAGCCCGGCTTGAAGTGGACCACGGTTTCATCCTCGTTGCCGGTGATCAGCCGTGACGCCAGCTTGCTCATGAACGGCAGGTGGCCGACGATGATGGTGTCTTCGGTCCAGCCGTCGATGGCGGCGAACAAATCGTCGATGGGATCGTTGGGGGCGATACCAGTCGGCGATTCCTCGACGACCTTGCCAGGGCCCAAGACGTCGGCCAGCAACAAGGCGGTTTCCAAGGCGCGCAGTTTGCCGCTGTGCAGGACCCGGCCGGCGGCAACGCCGCTGCGGGCCAGGAACGATGCCATGCGTTTGACGTCCTCGCGGCCGCTATCGCTCAAGGGCCTTTTCGGATCTTCGTCCTTGGGCTTGGCAGGGCCATGGTGAACTAGAAAAACGTGCATGGCGGCCTTATGTCAGAATTTACGAATTAATGTTGAGGGATCGCCGCGACCATCGCCTCGGCGGCCTTGAGTTCTCGGTCCGCCGCGGCGGTGCCGGTTTCAGGGTCTTCTTCCGCTTTGGCCAGCGCCGCTTTGGCGTCGTCCAAGCGCGCCTCGGCGGCGGCCTTGTCGATGTCACCTACCGGGATGGCTTCTTCGGCCAACACGGTGCATCGGTCCGGTGACACCTCGGCGAACCCGCCGGAGACGAAAATGCTTTCACGGACCTGGCCGCCCTCGTGGATATCGATGACGCCAGGACGCACGGTGGCGATCAACAGCGAATGGCCGGGCAGCACGCCAAAATCACCCTCGGCGCCAGGCACCACGACCATCTCCACCGGCTCCGATTTCAGGAGCTTTTGCGGCGAGACCAATTCGAATTCGACCCGGTCGGTATTTGTGCTGTCGGCCATGTTTGGCACCTAAACCCTTAAGCGGCTTCCGCCAGTTTCTTGGCTTTCTCGACGGCTCCTTCGATGGTGCCAACCATGTAGAAGGCGGCTTCCGGCAGGTGGTCATATTGGCCTTCGAGGATGCCCTTGAAGCCCTTGATGGTGTCTTCCAGCGACACCAAAACGCCGGGCGAACCGGTGAACACTTCGGCGACGAAGAACGGCTGGCTGAGGAAGCGTTGAATTTTCCGCGCCCGCGCCACCGTCAGCTTATCTTCTTCGCTGAGCTCATCCATGCCCAAAATGGCGATGATGTCCTGCAGCGATTTATAGGTCTGCAATACCCGCTGCACTTCCGTTGCTACTTTGTAGTGTTCTTCGCCGATGATCCGGGGGTCGAGAATCCGCGATGTCGAATCCAGCGGATCGACGGCGGGATAAATGCCGAGCTCGGCGATTTGCCGCGACAGCACCGTGGTCGCGTCCAAATGCGCGAACGACGTCGCCGGCGCCGGATCGGTCAGATCATCGGCGGGCACGTAAATGGCCTGCACCGAAGTGATCGAGCCCTTGTTGGTAGACGTGATGCGTTCCTGCAATTTGCCCATATCGGTGGCCAGCGTCGGCTGGTAGCCGACGGCCGACGGAATCCGGCCCAACAACACCGAGACCTCGGAGCCGGCCTGGGTAAACCGGAAGATGTTATCCATGAAGAACAGGACGTCCTGGCCTTCTTGGTCACGGAAATATTCGGCCTGGGTCAGCCCGGTCAATGCAACGCGCATGCGCGCCCCCGGGGGCTCGTTCATTTGGCCGTACACCAGCGCCGCCTTGGAATTGTTGCCTTCCAGGTCGATGACGCCGGACTCGATCATTTCGTGATAAAGATCGTTTCCTTCGCGGGTTCTCTCGCCGACACCGGCGAACACCGAATAGCCGCCGTGGCCCTTGGCGATGTTGTTGATCAATTCCATGATGATGACGGTCTTGCCGACACCGGCGCCGCCGAACAGGCCGATCTTGCCGCCCTTGGCGTAGGGGCAGATCAAATCGACGACCTTAATGCCGGTCGACAGAATTTCGGTTTCGGTGGACTGATCGGCGAATTCCGGGGCGCTGGCATGGATCGGCGCCTTCTGCTTGGTTTTCATGGGGCCGCGTTCGTCGATGGGGTCGCCGATTACGTTGATGATGCGGCCCAGCGTTTCCGGGCCGACCGGCACCATGATCGCCTCACCCGTGTCGGTCACCTCGCTGCCGCGCTTGAGCCCCTCGGTGGAATCCATGGCGATGGTGCGGACCGAGTTTTCGCCCAGGTGCTGCGCCACCTCCAGGACCAAAAGCTTGTCGTTGTTATCGGTATGAAGGGCGTTGAGAATCTCGGGCAATTCACTTTCGAACTGCACGTCGACCACGGCGCCCATGACCTGGGTGATTTTTCCAATTGCGTTATTAGCCATCGCTGATGCTCCTGTTGCCTTTCAGCGTACTTCGTTGAACTTACTTGAGTGCTTCCGCACCCGAGACGATTTCTACCAATTCTGTCGTAATTGCCGCCTGTCGCGTACGGTTGTAGATAATCGACAGTTTGTCGATCATTTCACCGGCATTGCGGGTGGCGTTGTCCATGGATGTCATCCGCGCGCCGTGTTCCGATGCCGCGCTTTCCAAAAGCGCCTGAAAAATCTGGACCCCGATGTTGCGGGGCAGCAGTTCGGACAGGATGTCCTGTTCTTCGGGCTCGAAAATAAAGATCGGGGAGGGTCCCTCATCGGTGGCTTTCGGGGCTGTCTCGCCGTTTTTTTCTTCTTCCGCTTCGGGTGCGGCAAAGGGGATCAGTTGTTGCGCCGTCGGGATTTGCGTCATCGCCGATTGGAAGCGGTTGAAGACGATGGTGCAGATATCGAAGTCGTCTTCGTCGAACATCGCAGTGATCCTGTCCGCCACATCGGTGGCTTCGGTGTATTCGACACTGCTTTTGCCGATGCCCTCGATGGTGTCGATGATGTTGCTTTCGTAATCGCGTTTGAGGTTGTCCCGGCCCTTGCGGCCGATGCAAAGAATCTTGACCGTCTTGCCCTCCGCTTTGAGGTTGATCACCATTTTCCGGACTTCGCGGGCGATGGAACTGTTAAACCCGCCGCATAATCCCCGGTCCGCCGTACAGGCGACAATCAGGTGGGTATCCTCCTTACCGGTTCCGGCCAGCATCTTCGGGGCGCCGTCGATGCCGGCGATGCTGTCGCCGACGGCGGCAACCATGCGCTCCATGCGGGAGGCGAAAGGACGCGCCGCTTCGGCGCCTTCCTGGGCGCGCCTGAGCTTGGCGGCGGCGACCATCTTCATGGCCGACGTGATCTTCTGCGTCGACTTGACGCTGTTGATCCTGACCTTGAGATCTTTGAGATTGGACATGGGCTAAATTCCGGGTCGTTCTCTTTAAGCGTAGGATTTGGTGAAATCGTCCATGAATTTGGTCAGCTTGGCCTCGGTGTCTTCGCTCAGTTCCTTTTCGCTGCGGATGGCGTCGAGGATGTCACTGCCCTTGGAACGAATCTCATCGAGAAGCCGGGCTTCGAACGTCGTGACCTCGTTGATCTCGATCCCATCGGTGTATCCCTTGACGCCCGCGAAGATGGATATGACCTGTTCCTCCACTGGCAGCGGTGTATATTGCGTTTGCTTCAATAGCTCGGTCAGCCGAGCGCCACGGGCCAGCAGTTGCTGCGTCGATTGGTCCAGGTCGGATGCGAACTGGGCGAACGCCGCCATTTCCCGGTACTGGGCCAGTTCCAATTTGATCGAGCCGGCGACTTGCTTCATCGCCTTGATCTGGGCCGCGGAGCCGACGCGTGACACCGACAGGCCGACGTTGACGGCGGGGCGAATGCCCTTGAAGAACAGTTCGGTTTCCAAAAAGATCTGGCCGTCGGTGATGGAAATGACATTGGTGGGGATATAGGCCGATACGTCGCCGGCTTGGGTTTCGATCACCGGCAACGCGGTCAGGCTGCCGCCGCCTTCGTCATCGTTCATCTTGGCGGCGCGTTCCAACAACCGGGAATGCAGGTAAAAAACGTCGCCCGGATAGGCTTCGCGTCCCGGCGGACGGCGCAGCAACAGCGACATCTGGCGGTAGGCGACGGCCTGTTTGGACAGATCGTCGTAGAAAATTACCGCATGCATGCCGTTATCGCGGAAAAATTCACCCATGGCGCAACCCGTATACGGCGCCAGGAACTGCAACGGCGCCGGTTCGGACGCGGTCGAGGCGATGACGATGGAATATTTAAGCGCGTCGTAATCTTCCAGGGTTTTCACCAATTGCGCCACGGTGGACCGCTTCTGGCCGATGGCGACATAGATGCAGTAGAGCTTTTCTGACTCGTCGCCGGTCTCGTTGACGGCGTGCTGGTTGATGATGGTGTCGATGATGACGGCGGTCTTGCCGGTCTGGCGGTCGCCGATAATAAGTTCACGCTGGCCGCGGCCGACGGGAATTAGTGAGTCGATGGCCTTGAGGCCGGTCTGCACCGGCTCATGCACCGACTTGCGCGGGATGATCCCCGGCGCCTTGACCTCCACTCGGGACCGCTGGGACGCTGAAATCGGTCCCTTACCGTCGATGGGGTTGCCCAATGCATCGACAACCCGGCCCAGCAGTTCCTTGCCGACCGGAACGTCAACAATGGCACCGGTTCGTTTGACCGTGTCGCCTTCTTTGATGGTCCTGTCCTCGCCGAAGATGACGATGCCGACGTTGTCGGTTTCCAGGTTCAGGGCCATGCCCTTGATGCCGCCCGGGAATTCAACCATTTCACCGGCCTGGACTTGATCCAGGCCATGAACGCGGGCGATGCCGTCGCCGACGGACAGCACTTGGCCGACTTCCGCAACTTCCGCCTCACCGCCGAAATCGGCGATCTGTTTTTTCAAAATGGCAGAGATTTCCGCCGGCTTAATATCCATTATTCGATCCCTTTCATGGCGAAGCGCATTTGCTGGAGCTTCGTTCGCAATGAGCTATCGACCATTCGTGACCCGATTTTAACGATCAGGCCACCCAACAGACTGTCATCGACCTTGGCGTCGATGGCGACATCTGAACCGATGGCCTTTTTTAATACTTCACTGATGGTATCCAATTGTTTCTTCGACAATGGCTTTACCGAAACCACTTCGGCGGTGGCTTCGCCGCGTTGCGCAGCCAATAACGCCTGAAAAGCGGCGATCATGGCCTTGAGGGCAAATAAACGGCGGTTTTCGGCGACCGTGCCGACGAAGTTCTGGGTCAATGTGCACATGCCGGCCTTATCCAGGACGGCGGCCATGGCGCGGCCCTGATCGTCGCGGGAAATTACCGGTGAACGGATCAGGCGCGTTAAATCGGCGGATGCCTCGATCATTTGGCCGAGCTGGTCAAGATCGGCGGCGACGCGGTCCAATAGCTTATCGGACTCGGCTAGGTCGAATAATGCCGTCGCGTATCGGCTGGCTAGGCCGGTAGCGCCTATCATCTCCGTTGACACCAGGAAATGTCCTCTTTCTTGTTAATTATGTTGAGATGCAAGACACCTTGCGGCAGCGCGAACCATCCCCCTGAGCCGGGGTTTTCCCCGTTCCAAACGTCGGTTTCGTAGCATACCCCTTTGGCCCTTGCAAGACGGCTCCGGGGCCTTTTTCCCGGGCTTTCACATATCCCCGATGGATCGCCAGATCACAGAAAACTGTAGGGATCAACATCGGCCTGGATGCGGACTTTCCTGGGCGGTTGAACGCGTGCCAGCCATTCCCGGAGGACGCCTTGTAGGTTGGTGGACTTCGCCGTTTTCAGCAACAACCGCCGGCGGTGTTTGCCCCTGAGCAGCGCCATCGGCGCCGGCGCCGGGCCCAGCACGGTAATGTCGTCGCCGGTGGGGGCGGTGCGGCCCAGGGACCGGGCGGTAGCGTCCACGGCGGCCTCGTCGGGGCCGGAAACGATCACCGCTGCCAAGCGGCCGAACGGCGGCATCATGGCCTGACGGCGGCTTTCGGCCTCGGCCTTTAAAAATCCATCGCGGTTACCTTCCTTCAACGCCTTCATCACCGGATGATCCGGCATGAAGGTTTGCAGCAGTACCCGTCCGGCCCGCCCGGCCCGCCCGGCCCGCCCGGCGACTTGATAGAGAAGCTGATGCGTGCGTTCGGCGGCGCGCAAATCCCCGCCGGCAAGGCCTAGGTCCGCGTCCACCGCCCCGACCAGGGTCAACAGGGGGAAGTGGTAGCCCTTGGCGACGAC
Source organism: Alphaproteobacteria bacterium MarineAlpha3_Bin2 (assembly GCA_002938315.1). Taxonomy (GTDB): domain Bacteria; phylum Pseudomonadota; class Alphaproteobacteria; order Rhodospirillales; family Casp-alpha2; genus Casp-alpha2. The sequence goes on from PTLL01000003.1 coordinate 27,266, forward strand.
CTGGGTGCCGATGATCAGGTCGACGTCGTGGTCTTCGATCCGCCGGACCAAATCCGCCGCCGCCTTGGGGCCGGCCAGGGTGTCGCTGGCGGCGATGACGGTGCGGGCCTTGGGGAACAGGTCGGCGATTTCTTCCGCCAGGCGTTCCACGCCGGGGCCACAGGCGGCGAAGGTGTCTTCCTTTTCGCATTCCGGGCATTGCTTCGGCGGCGGCGCCCCGAAGCCGCAATGGTGACACTGCAAGCGTCCGCCACGGCGGTGTTCAACCAACCAGGCGGAACAATTGGGGCACTGCATGCGATGGCCGCAGGTGCGGCAAAGAGTCAGCGGCGCATAGCCCCGGCGGTTCAGGAACAGCATCGCCTGTTCGCCATTGGCGAAGGTTGCCGCCAAGCCATCCCGGAGCGACGGCGACACCCAACACTGGGACGGTGTTTGCTCGGCACGCATATCGATGGTGTCGACCTCGGGCAGCGCCGCCCCGGCATGGCGATCGGCTAAGTGTTGCATTTGGTAACGTCCGGATTCTGCGTTGAGAACCGTTTCCAGGGACGGTGTCGCCGAAGCCAGCACGATCGGAATGGCCCCTAATTGGGCGCGGACGACGGCCATGTCGCGGGCGTTATAGATAACGCCGTCTTCTTGTTTGAAGGAGGTGTCGTGCTCTTCATCGACAATAATCTGGCGAAGATCGGCAAACGGCAGGAACAGCGCCGAACGGGCGCCGACCACGACCTTGGTTTGGCCTTCGGCGACGGCGCGCCAGGTGTGGCGACGCTGGGCCGCCGTCAAGTCCGAATGCCATTGCCCCGGGGCCGCCCCGAAACGGTCCTGGAAGCGTTGCAGCCATTGCGCCCCCAGCGCGATTTCAGGGAGCAGCACCAATACCTGGCCGCCTTGCTTCAGGGCTTCGGCGACGGCCTGGAAATAGACTTCGGTTTTTCCCGACCCCGGAACGCCGTCCAAAAGGGTGACGGAAAAGCCGCCTTTTTTTGTCGCCGCTTGCAGGGGCCGGGCGGCCTTGTCCTGATCGGCGGATAAATCAGGGCCGGGCAATCGCCAGTCGGGTTCCGGGCCGGCGGCCCGGGCGGGCAGGTTGACGGGTGACAAGGCGCCGGCATCGACTAGCCCCTTGACGACACCGGAGCCGGTGCCGGCTTCCCGCGCCAGTTCGGCGGCGGGGCGTGGCGGGCCATCGTTGAGAACCGCCAATACCCGTTCCCGTGCCTTGGTTGGCTTGAAGGGTTCCGGTTTCGGGTTGAGGGTGTAGGCGATCACCGGTTTCGGCGGCGTGAGAGCCTCCGGCACGCTCATCACCATTTTCAGGACCGCCCCCGGCGCGCTTAAGGTATACCGCGCGGTCCAATCGACGAAGTCCCGCGACACCTCCGGCAAGGGCGGGCAATCAAGCCGGCCGAGAACGTCTTTCAGTTTGCTTTCAGGGACGCCGCCTTCCCCCTTGCCCCAGACCACGCCGATGGCCTTACGCGCGCCCAGGGGAACATTGATGAAATCCCCGGCGGTCAGCGTCATCTCTTCCGCGACCCGGTAATCGTAGGTTCCCGCCAGCGGCAGCGGCAACAATACAGCGATTTCTTCGCCAGGCAGGTATCGGGCGGTGGCTGTTTCAGTTGGGGCGGTATTTTTTTTCATCGTTGTGAAGGCGTTTCCTGATTGATCTTGCGAATCTGGTTTATAATAGGCGATTCGTGAAAACTGGCGAGGTTTCCGCATCCCATGACCGGAAAAAATGAAAAACCGGCTGTCGAGACAGCCCCGGAACCGGAACAAATTAGCGGCGACGCCGTTGCCAATTATCTGCGCCGCCACCCCGATTTTTTCAACGACCGGCTGGATCTTCTATCGGAAATGTCGGCGCCGTCGCGGTGGACCGGCAATGGTGTCGTCGATATGCAGCGCTATCTGGCCGATCGCCGGTTGGGTGAGATCGACGACCTGCGCAATTGCGCGCAAGAGGTCATTGAGATCAGCCGTTCCAACATGTCGGTCCAGACCCGGACCCATGCCTCCGTGCTGGCATTGATGTCGGCCACCGATATGGGCCAGCTGCTGCGCGTCGTCAGCGAAGACCTGCCCTTGTTGCTGGATGTGGATGTGGTGATTTTAGGGCTAGAGCCGTCGGCGGGAGAAATAAACGTCACCCAGGCCGTCACGCCGGAGGTCCTTCCATTGCCCGAAGGCGGCGTTGATGGAATTTTAGGCGCCGATGAAAACGTCTGCCTGCTTCGCGACCTGGAAGAGGCAAAGGAATACGGTGAGATGCTGTTCGGGGCGGCCTCGAGACTGGTGCGCTCGGCGGTGTTGGTGCGGCTGCGTGCCGGAAGCGGGGTTGCCGATGGGATTCTGGCGTTGGGATCGCGGGGAGATACCTTCAGCCCCGGACAGGGCACCGAGTTGGCGGGCTTCCTGGCCCGGACGCTTGAATTGTGCCTGTACCGGCTGGCGGAACCGCCTGGTTAATGGCCCTTGAGTTCACCGCCGAGCCGGCGGTGGTCGCCGTTATCGACGACTGGCGATCATGGTTGGCGCATGAGCGGCGGGCGTCGGATCACACACTCAGCGCCTATAGCCGCGACCTCAGCGCTTTTCTGGTCTTCGTCAACAAACCCAATAAAGAAGGCGGGATCGGCTATCCGCCGGGGCTCCAGGATCTGGCGAACCTGGGGACGGAGCACTTCCGCGGTTATCTGGCACGGCTCATTGCACAAGGCATGGCCCGGTCATCGACGGCACGGGCAATGGCAACATTGCGCAATTTCTTCCGCTACTTGGAAAAGAACGAGCTTGCCGTCAACGCTGCCATCGGTTCCGTGAAAACGCCAAAAGTACCTCCGCCCTTGCCCAAGGCGCTGAACGAGGAGGACGCCTACGAGGTGGTTGGACGGATCGGCGAACTGTCGGATGTGTCTTGGATTTCCAAGCGCGACACAGCGGTACTGCTTTTGCTTTACGGATGTGGCTTGCGGATCGGCGAGGCGATCAACCTCGATCGCAACCAGGCACCGGATGCATCCGGGCGCACCGATACCATTGTCGTCACCGGCAAGGGCGATAAGCAGCGTCTGGTGCCTGTACTTCCCATCGTCGCCGAAGCGATTGAGGATTATCTGGCCGCCTGCCCCTTTGACCTGGCCGATGACGGTCCGATGTTTGTCGGCCAGCGGGGCAAGCGGTTGAGTGCCCGCATTATCCAGCGCCAGGTGCAGAGGCTGCGCGCCCGCTTGGGTCTTACCGAAACGACGACACCACATGCGCTCCGTCACAGCTTCGCCACCCATTTGCTCGGGCGCGGTGGCGATCTCAGGACTATTCAAAAACTCCTGGGACACGCGTCGTTGAGCACGACACAACGTTACACGAAGGTCGACGTTGAGCAGCTGAACGAAGTCTACGAGCGCGCCCACCCCCGCGCCCGCCGTTAGAATCTTAATTAGTCGTTTTTTTCTCGCGCAGCAGCGCCAGCGCCAGCGGGCCGAGGATGACCATCAGACCGGAAAAGGCGAACGCCCAGCCCCAGGAGGCGACGGTCCCGCCGCCGGGGCCGGTAAGGTCAAGCACGACGCCGAACATCAGCGGCCCGGCAAATCCCCCCATGAAGCCGATGGAAGAATGCACGGCCATGGTGGCGCCGCGGTAGCCGCCGGGCGCGGCGCCGACCACCCCGGCGGTGATCGACGCGGAATCGCCGGTTACCGTAAAGCCGTAGATCATCGCCAGGGAAACCACCACCCAAAACGGCCATTCCGCCGAAACCCCCAGGATGCAGCCCATGACGGCCGAGGTCAGCATGATGATGGTGATGGTCCGGTGGCGACCGATACGACGCGAAAGCTCGTTGCCGAGAATGCTGGCCGGCATCCCCAGAAGGTTGATGAAAGCGGCTATGGCGGTGGCGCTCCAGGCGGTGGTGGTCCCCGGACCGGTGGCGGCGGCGAACACCAGATAGGCGACAATCCACGACCGGAACGCAAACAACTCGTAATTATGGGCGGTGTAGGCCAAAACGTAGCCCATGGCGGCGCGGCACCTGAGCACCGGACGGAAATCCAGGAGGTGGGTATCCGGCGGATCAGTTTGTTCCGGGTCTTTGCTGGGGAGCGCGATGGCCGACAGCAACATCGCCGCCAGCGGCGCCAACGTCGCCAAGCCGAAAACCCAATGCCAATCGAGTACCTCGGCGACGACGCCGGAATAATAATAGGAAATCGCCGAACCGATGCCGAAGCTGGAGGTATAGAACGCGACGGCGCGGCTTTGGTCCTTGCCGCCGGCGATCACCTTGAGGTGGTCGCCTAGCATTTTCAATCCCGGCATGTAGGATCCGGCCAGGCCGACCCCGGCGACGCAGCGAAACAGCATGGCCGACCAGAAGCCGTCGGTCAGGAAGGCAAAACCGGCGCTGGAAACTGCGGTCAGGCCCAAGCATAGGTAATAGATATTACGTGGCGATACCCGGTCCGTGAGGCTGACCAACACCGGCACTGCAGTCAGGTAGCCCAGGAAATAAACCCCGTTGATCCAACCGGCTTCGGTATTGGTGAGCTGCCATTCGGTGATGAAGCCCGGCAACAGGGCGGGAAAGGACATCACGCCCAGCATCCCGACAATCTCGGCAACGCACATCGCCACAATTAATTGCACAGGGGATATATTGGTTGGCTCTCGGGTCATGGGCCGCAGTGTAGAGTCTATCTGGTTAATATTGAACCACTCTGATGGCAGGTGGCGAGTCGGCCCTCAAACAATATGACCGCGCCTTGATTTTGGCCATTCCGAAAAGCCTGTTGTAGTATCCCTGAACGGACGAACAACCTGGAAAAGGAAGCGAATGAATAGAACAGCGGTTTATCTGCTTTCCCTGGCCCTTGCCGCCGCCGTTACCGGGGGCGACACGCTGGCGGCGGGGGCGACGGACCCGGAAACAATCGCGGCGCTGCAAAAATCGGGGCGTCTGGGCGTCACCTTGAAACGCGTCGACGATACTCTCTCCGTTACCACCACTGGGCGGCCGTCTCATCAAACGGGCAATTTCCCGATGATGGGGGATTCCGATGGCGACGGGGGTCAAAGAAGCGGTCAAAGGAGCGGCCCCCCAGGCGGGGGTATGGGCGGTCCCCCACCGTTCGGAGGCCCGCCGCCGTTTGGGCACCCGCCGCCGCGTCGTTAAGACGTCACTGATTATATTACATGTGGAAGGCGCGGCCGTTGGCAGCCAGGGCGGCTTCCTTGACGGCTTCCGACAGCCCGGGATGGCCGTGGCAGATGCGGGCGATGTCTTCGGCGGATCCGCTCAGTTCCATGGCGACGACGACTTCTTGAATCAGGTCGCCGGCTTCCGGCCCGATAATGTGGCAACCGAGCACCGCATCGGTAGCGGCGTCGGCGAGTATTTTGACGAAGCCGTCGGTATCGGCGTTACAGCGGGCACGGGAATTGGCGGTAAACGGGAACTTACCGACGTTGTATTTCACCCCGGCGTCTTTCAGTTGTTCCTCGGTCTTGCCGACACTAGCGACCTCGGGCCAGGTGTAAACGATGCCGGGAATGGAATCGTAATCGATATGGCCCGATTGGCCGGCCATGACCTCGACGCAGACGACGCCTTCGTCCTCCGCTTTGTGGGCCAGCATGGCGCCGCCGATCACATCGCCGATGGCGAAAATGCCCTCGACATTGGTCTGAAAATCCTCATCGACCTTAACGAAGCCTCTGTCGTCCATTTCGACCCCGGCTTTATCCAGCCCCAAGCCGTTGGTGAACGGAAGACGGCCGATCGCGGCCAAGACAATTTCCGCCTTCATGGTTTCCTTCTTGCCTCCAGCCACCGGCTCGGTGGTCAGGGTGACCCCGGCCTTTGCGGTCTTGGCGCCGGTGACCTTGGTCGATAATTTGAATTCGATGCCCTGTTTCTTGAGTGTGCGTTGCATCTGTTTAGAGATTTCGGCGTCCATGCCGGGCAGGATGTGGTCGAGGAATTCCACCACCGTCACCTTGGCGCCAAGCCGTCGCCACACCGAGCCCAGTTCCAATCCGATAACCCCGGCGCCGACGACGCACAGTGTTTTGGGTACCGTTTTCAAGTCCAGGGCGCCGGTGGAACTGACGATCTGTTTCTCATCGATTTTGACACCGGGCAGCGGCGCGACGTCTGACCCGGTGGCGATGAGGATGTTGTCTGTCTTGAGCGTCTGTTTCTTGGCGCCCTTTTTGGGCGGCGTGATGACGACCTCACCGGCAGCCTTGATGGTGCCCTCGCCGATGACATAATCGACCTTGTTCTTTTTCATCAGGAACTCGACGCCCTGGGTCAGGTCGGAAACCACCTTGTCCTTGCGCCCCATCATGACTTTCAAATCGAGGCTCAGGCCCTTGGCGATGATACCGTGATGCTCGAATTCGGTGGCGGCCATGTGATAGTGGTGGGACGATTGCAGTAACGCCTTTGACGGAATGCAGCCGACATTTAGGCATGTGCCACCCAAAGCCCCGCGTTTTTCGACGATGGCGGTCTTCAGTCCCAGCTGCCCCGCCCGGATGGCGGCTACATAGCCGCCGGGGCCGCCACCGATAACGATCAGATCGTACGCGTCGCTCATGTTGCCAAATCCTTGTGGTGGATAAAATCTAACTTATGGTATCCATACGATCCCATAACCCGGTTTCTCGGAAGGAGATCGCCCGTAGGCGATGCTATAGCATCGTCAAGGGTGCTCGACGCCCCGAGAGGCCGGGATATGGGACCCAAAGGGCGGCTTCCCAAGCCCACCGGACGCGTTGCCCAATGCTTGTGATGCTCCAGCATCACCGCGCATCGGGCGCCTTTCCGGATGAACTTGGGGAGCAGTCGTATGAGTACCATAAGTTAGATTCTATCCACTAAACGTTGATCAGGATACGATCGGGATTTTCGATGCATTCCTTCATGCGCACCAGGAAGGACACCGCCTCGCGGCCGTCGACGATGCGGTGATCGTAGCTCAGCGCCAGGTACATCATCGGCCGGATCACGATCTCATCACCGACGACGACGGCGCGTTTTTCGATCTTGTGCATGCCCAGAACGGCGGATTGCGGCACGTTGAGGATCGGCATGGAATTCAACGACCCGAAGACGCCGCCGTTGGAGATGGTGAACGTACCGCCCATCATTTCGTCGATACCGAGCTTGCCGTCTCGCGCCCGGCGGCCGAAATCGCTGATGCCCCCTTCGATGTCGGCAAACGACATTTGGTCGGCGTCTTTCAGGATCGGCACCACAAGGCCCTTGGGTGAACCGACGGCGACGCCGATGTTGTAGTAGTTTTTGTAAATAATTTCATCGCCGTAAATTTCACCGTTGACTGCCGGCCATTCCTTCAGCGCGATGCAGGCGGCGCGGACGAAAACGGACATGAAGCCAAGGCGAACGCCGTGCTTTTTCTCGAACGCATCCTTGTGGTCGGCGCGCATTTTGATCACCGCGTCCATATCCACTTCGTTCCAGGTGGTCAGCATGGCCGCCGTATTTTGGGCTTCCTTGAGGCGTACGGCGATGATCTGGCGCAGCTTGCTCATCCGCACCCTCTCTTCGCGGGGGTCTTCGGGACGCGGCGGTAAGGGGCCAGCGGATGCCGGCATGGCCGCAGGCGCGGCGGCCGGGGCTTTCGGGGCGCCGCCTTTGGCAATGTAATCGAGAACGTCGCCCTTGGTCAGGCGTCCATCCTTGCCGGTGGCGGGAATTTGGGCGGCATCCAGGGAATTGTCATCGACCAATTTGCGCACCGCCGGTGAAAGTGGCTTGGCAGCGGGCGCCGTTGCGGCAGCAGGAGCTGGTTCTGGTGCGGGCGGTGGAGGTGGGGCGGCGGCTTTGGCCGGTTCCGGCGCCGGTGCCGGTGCGGGTTTCGGGGCCGGTTCAGGAGCAGGGGGTTCGGCGGCGCTTTCAGTCCCTGCCGCACCTTCCTCGATGACGCCCAATAACGCCCCGACTTCGACATCGGAACCCTCGGCGGCGGCAATGCTTTTCAGCGCCCCGGCGGCAGGCGCATTGACCTCGACCGTGACCTTATCGGTTTCCAGTTCGACCAGGGCTTCATCGACGGCAATGGCATCGCCGGCGGCCTTAAACCATTTGGCGACGGTGGCCTCGGTGACGGATTCGCCCAAAGCGGGAACCTTGATTTCAATAGCCATGATTTCTACCTCTTTGCATTCTTTGTCTTCGACGCTTTTGCCTTGTTCGGGATCTTGTTGGCGTGTCGGTTTGCCGCTTTATTGCTGGCCTTGGCTCCGGTCAGGGCGTCGTCGACCAATTGCGCCTGTTCGGCGATATGCATTTTCATGGACCCGGTGGCCGGCGAGGCCGCGGCCGCACGTCCGGCGTAGGACGGCCTCGTCGCCTTGCCGCCGATGTCCATCAAGGTTTGCTCAAGCGGCTCGAAGATGAAGCTCCATGATCCCATGTTGCGGGGTTCTTCCTGGCACCAGATCACTTCCTCGGCGTTCTTGAAGCGGCCGATTTCCTCCGTCAGCGCCAGTTTGGGGAACGGGAAAAGCTGCTCGACCCGAAGGATATAGGTGTCTTTCTGCTTACGCTTGTCGCGCTCGGCGGCGATGTCGAAATAAACCTTGCCGGAACACAGCACCACCTTCTTGATTTTGTCGTCGGCCAGCACCTTGCCGTCGTCCCACAAAACCCGGTGGAAGGTGGTGCCCTCGCCCATATCCGCCAGCTTCGATACGCAGGCTTTATGCCGGAGAAGCGATTTCGGCGACATTAGAATCAGGGGCTTGCGGAAATCACGCCGCATCTGGCGGCGGAGAACATGGAAATAGTTGGACGGGGTGGTGCAGTTGCAAATCTGCATATTGTCCTCTGCGCACAATTGCAAATAGCGTTCAAGCCGCGCCGAGGAATGTTCCGGTCCCTGGCCCTCATAGCCGTGCGGCAGCAACATCACCAAGCCCGACATGCGCAGCCATTTGTGTTCGCCCGATGAGATGAACTGATCGATCACCACCTGTGCGCCGTTGGCGAAGTCGCCGAACTGGGCCTCCCACAAGACCAGCATTTGCGGTTCGGCCAGGCTAAAGCCATACTCAAACCCGAGCACACCGGCCTCGGAAAGCGGGCTATCGATGACCTCAAACGGGGCCTGCCCGAAGCGCAGGTTCATCAGCGGGATGTAGCGTTCGTCGTTGGTTTGGTCGACCAGCACCGAATGGCGGTGTGAGAACGTGCCGCGGCCGGAATCCTGGCCCGACAGGCGCACCGAATTGCCTTCCAGCAACAGCGTCCCGAAGGCCAGTGCCTCGGCCGTCGCCCAGTCGATGCCATTTCCGGTTTCGATCATCTTACGTTTGGCGTCGAGCTGGCGGACGATTTTGGCGTTCAGGTTGAAGTTGTCGGGGACGCGGGTGAGCGCCTGGCCGACCTCTTTCAGGCGATCCATGGATACGCTGGTGTCGCCACGCCGGGTGTCACCCGAGGCTACGGAAAATCCGGCCCAGGCGCCGTCAAACCAATCGGCTTTGTTGGGTTTATAACTGGCGGCAGCTTCGAAGGAATCGTCCAGATCCTTTTTTACGGCAGCGAGGGCTTGGTCAACCTGCTCCTCGGTCATGATACCCTCGGCAACCAGCTTTTTGGCGTAAATTTCCCGTGTCGTCGGGTGGCTGGCGATTTTGGTGTACATGGTCGGCTGCGTGAACATCGGTTCGTCGCCTTCGTTATGGCCGTGGCGGCGATAACAGATCATGTCGACGACGACGTCTTTTTTAAATTTTTGGCGGTATTCGGTGGCGATCCGGGCGCAATGGACGACGGCTTCCGGATCGTCGGCGTTGACGTGGAAGATCGGCGCTGAGACGACCTTGGCGACATCCGTGCAATAGGTCGACGAACGTAAAAACGATGGCGAGGTGGTGAACCCAATTTGGTTGTTGATGACGATGTGAATTGTGCCACCAGTCTGATAGCTGATCAGGTCGGACAGGTCGAAGGCTTCCGGCACCAGGCCCTGTCCGGAAAAGGCAGCGTCGCCGTGCAACAGCAGCGCCATGACCTTTTCCCGGTCGACGTCACCCCGTTGCATTTGCTTGCCGCGCACTTTGCCCAGGCACACGGTGTTAACGACTTCCAGGTGCGATGGGTTGGCGGTCAGGCTGAGGTGGACGGTTTTGCCGTCGAACACCCGGTCCGATGAGGTGCCCAAATGGTATTTGACGTCGCCGGAGCCCAAAACGTCGTCGGGATGGGTAGTAGCGCCCTGGAATTCCGAAAAAATCGCCTGGAACGGCTTGCCCATGACGTTTGCGAGCACGTTCAAGCGCCCCCGGTGGGCCATGCCGATGACGATTTCCTCGATTCCCAGTTGGCTGCCGCGCTTGAAAATTTGTTCCATGGCCGGCACCAGGCTTTCGCCGCCATCCAGGCCGAAACGTTTGGTGCCGGAGAATTTTTTGTCCAGGTACTGCTCAAACCCTTCGGTTTCTAGAAACCGGTCGAGGATGGCGCGTTTGCCCTTAGGGGTGAAGTGGGTCTGGTTGTGGATGGTTTCCATGCGTTCCTGCAACCAGGATTTTTCATCCCGGTCCTGGATGTGCATGAATTCAATACCAATGGAGCCGCAATAGGTCTGGTGCAGCACCGACATGATTTCGCGCATGGTCGCCGTTTCCAGCCCCAGCACGTAATTGATGAAGATTTCCCGGTCCAAGTCCGCGTCCTGAAAGCCGTAGGATGCCGGGTTGAGTTCCGGATGGTCCTCACGCACCTCCAGTTCCAACGGATCCAGCTTGGCCAGCAAATGGCCGCGTACGCGGTAGGACCGGATCAGCATCTGGGCACGCAGCGAATCCAGGGTCGCCTTCCGGACCTTGCCGGCATCCATGCGGGGTCCGGCCTGAGGCGCGGCGGTGACGGCCTGGGGCGCGGTGTCTTGAGTCATTTGTTCGGCCAGCGGGGCCAGATCGCCCTGACCGACGATGGTGGCGTCGGAGGGCGCCCATGACGCGCCTTTTTTGTCGGTTTCCGACCCCAGGGCTTCATCGGTGAGGCTGGTAAAAAAATCTTGCCAGCGGGGATCGACCGAACCGGGGTCGTCCTGGAAGCGTTCATACATCTCGGCGATGTAGATTTGATTGCCGGTATTAAGAAATTCGTTGAGATCGAGTGCTGTCATGGCGTCTCGACGCGCCCTTAAGACGCGCCCTTTCTTGTTAACAGGCTGAACCGGTGTTTAGCGTATTGGCGATTATCCTTTGATAGCCGCGGTCATGGTGATGCCGATGGTGGCGGGGTTTTCGGCGACATGAATGCCGGCACTTTTCATCGCCTCGATTTTGTCTCCGGCACCGCCTTTGCCGCCGGATATAATGGCGCCTGCATGGCCCATGCGCCGACCGGGGGGTGCCGTCAGACCGGCGATGAAGCCGGCGACGGGTTTTTTGACCTTGGACGATTTAATCAGGTCGGCGGCGTCTTCTTCCGCCGAGCCGCCGATTTCACCGATCATAACGATGGATTCGGTTTCGTCGTCGGCTAAGAACATTTCAATGCAATCGACGAAGTTGGTACCGTTGACCGGGTCGCCGCCGATGCCGATGCAGGTGGTCTGGCCCAGGCCTTCAGCCGTCGTCTGATGGACGGCTTCGTAAGTCAGCGTGCCCGAGCGCGACACGATGCCCACCGTGCCACGTTGGTGAATGTGGCCAGGCATAATGCCGATCTTGCACTCACCGGGGGTAATAATGCCGGGGCAATTGGGGCCGATCAGCCGGGTTTTTGATCCACTGAGCGCGTTCTTGACCTTGACCATGTCGAGAACCGGAATGCCTTCGGTGATGCACACCACCAGGGGCAGTTCGGAATCGATGGCTTCCAGGATCGCGGCGGCGGCGAACGGCGGTGGCACGTAGATGACCGACACATTGGCGCCGGTGGTTTCTACGGCTTCGGCGACGGTATCGAAAACCGGCAGGTCCAGGTGGGTGGTGCCGCCCTTTTTGGGGGTGACGCCACCGACCATCTTGGTGCCGTAAGCGATGGCCTGTTCGGAATGGAAGGTGCCCTGCGAGCCGGTGAAGCCTTGGCAAATGACCTTGCTATCGGCATTGACAAGTACGGCCATTACGCGGCCTCCTTCACGGCTTTGACAATTTTTTCTGCGGCATCCCCCAGATCATCGGCGGAAATGATCGGCAATCCGGAATCGGCCATGATCTGCTTGCCCTGATCGACGTTGGTGCCTTCCAAGCGCACCACCAGGGGGACGGAAAGGCTGACTTCCTTAGCCGCCGCGACAACGCCTTCGGCGATGATGTCACAACGCATGATGCCGCCGAAAATATTGACCAGGATGCCTTCGACGTTGTCATCGGACAGGATGATCTTGAAAGCTTCGGTGACGCGTTCCTTGGTGGCGCCGCCGCCAACGTCGAGGAAGTTGGCGGGGTCGCCACCCTTGAGCTTGATAATGTCCATGGTCGCCATCGCCAGTCCGGCGCCGTTGACCATGCAACCGATGGAGCCATCCAGCTTGATGTAGTTGAGTTCATGCTTGGAGGCTTCAAATTCGGCCGGATCTTCTTCATCAGGGTCGCGCAGGGCTTCGACCTCTTGGTGGCGGTACAGGGCGTTGTCATCGAAGTTGATCTTCGCGTCCAGCGCCATGATGTCGCCGGCGCCGGTCACCACCAGCGGATTGATCTCGACGATGGAGGCATCCAGTTCGGTGAACGCCTTATAGACGGCGAGCATGAATTGGACGCCGGAATCGACCTGCCTGCCTTCCAGGCCAAGCCCTTCGGCAAGGCCCTTGGCGTCGTCTTCGGTCATCCCGGTGGCCGGGTCGATGGATATTTTTAAAATCTTTTCCGGCGTTTCGGCGGCGACTTCCTCGATCTCCATACCGCCTTCGGTGGAAGCCATCATGGTCAGCCGCGAGGTCTCGCGGTCCAGCAGCATGCCCAAATATAATTCGCGGGCAATGTCGGAGCCATCTTCGACATAGATGCGTTTAACTTCCTTGCCGGCGGGGCCGGTCTGCTTGGTGATCAGCACATGGCCCAGCATTTCGCCGGCGCTTTCACGGACCTCATCAAGGGATTTGACGACCCGCACACCGCCCTTGCCGTCCGGGTTGTCTTGAAACTTTCCGGCGCCGCGGCCACCGGCGTGAATTTGCGATTTGACGACATATACCGGGCCACCCAATTCTTCCGCCTGGGCGGCGGCTTCGTCGACCGTAAAGGCGACACCGCCATTGGGTACCGCGACGCCGTAATCGCGGAGCAATTGCTTGGCTTGATATTCATGAATATTCATCGGAATCCTATTCTGGTCCGCTGGTCAATTCGCTGGGGATTTAGCGCCGTTTTCAGGCTGATTTTTTCTTGATGGTCTTTTTCTTGGTGGGGGCCTTTTTGACGGCTTTCTTTTTCACCGCCGCTTTCTTCGGGGCTTTCATTTTCTTTTTGGCCTTGCCGGTAATTTTATCAATCGCTTTGATCAAGCCCTTAACGGCGCGAACGGACTGATTGAACATTTTCTTTTCGTCGGGGTTGAGTTTGATCTCGACCACACGTTCGACGCCGCGTGCACCGATAACGCAGGGCACACCCACATACATGCCCTTGATCCCGTATTCGCCACGCAAGTAAGCGGCGCACGGCAGCACCCGCTTTTTGTCTTTCAAATAGGCTTCGGCCATTTGAATGGCGGAACTGGCCGGGGCGTAGAAGGCCGAGCCGGTTTTCAGCAGGCCGACGATCTCGCCGCCGCCCATGCGGGTGCGCAGGACGATTTCGTCGATACGCTTGGCCGTTGTCCATTTCATTTTAACCAGATCCGGCAGTGGAATGCCGGCGACGGTGGAATAGCGCACCAGCGGCACCATGCTGTCGCCGTGGCCGCCCAGCACGAAGGCGGTGACGTCTTCGACGGAAACCTTGAATTCTTCCGACAGGAAAAAGCGGAAGCGCGCCGAGTCGAGAACACCGGCCATGCCGACGACCTTGTTATGGGGCAAGCCACAGGCGTCGCGCAGCACCATGACCATGACATCCAGCGGGTTGGTGATGCAGATGACGAAAGCCTTGGGGCAGTTTTCCTTGATGCCTTGGCCGACCGATTGCATGACCCGGGTGTTAATGCCGAGCAGATCGTCGCGGCTCATGCCCGGCTTGCGGGCGACGCCGGCGGTAACGATGACGACATCGGCGCCGCGGATGGCGGAATAGCTTTTCGCCCCCTTGATACGGGCATCGAAGCCTTCAACGGGCCCCGATTGCGACATATCCAGGGCCTTGCCCTGCGGAATGCCGCTAATGATATCGAACAGGACGATATCGCCCAGTTCTTTCAAACCGGCCAAATGAGCCAGCGTGCCACCGATGTTACCAGCGCCGATAAGCGCGATTTTGTTGCGAGTCATGAATTCATCCCGGGTCTGTGCGGCTTGAAACTAAAGGTGATATTGGATATTTGCTGCTTTATATGCCTTTTGTCCTACTCCGATTTAGACTCCAGGGCAATGATATTAGGCTTTTTTAGGACCGAACGGTCCATAAAGTCAATAAGCGGTCTTAATCGGCCAGGTCGAGGCCGATATCGACAGCCGGGGCGGCTTGGGTGAGGGCGCCAACGGAAATGCTGTCGACCCCGGTTTCGGCAATGGCGCGAATGGTCGCCAGGTTGACCCCGCCCGACGCCTCCAACATGACCCGGCCTGCGCAAATGTCGACCGCTTGGACCAGCATGTCGGGGCCCATGTTGTCGAGAAGGAGGCTGTCGGCGCCGGCCTCGATGGCTTCGGCGACTTGGTCCAGGGTGTCGCATTCGACCTCGATGTTTTTCAGACCCGCGGCCTTGGCGCGCCGGGTCGCTTCCCCCACCGCCCCGGCGACGGCAATATGGTTGTCTTTGATCAACACCCCATCGTCGAGCCGCATGCGGTGATTGGTGGCGCCGCCCATGACGGTGGCGTATTTGCTGAGCGCCCGAAGCCCCGGCAGGGTCTTGCGGGTGTCCAACAGCACCGCCCCGGTGCCTTCGATCTTGTCGACATAGGTGCGGGTCAGGGTGGCGATCCCCGACAGTGTCTGCATGAAGTTGAGCGCCGTGCGTTCAGCCGCCAGCAAGGCTTCGGCCTGGCCTTCAATGCGGGCGATCACGGTGGCGGCGGGAATTTTCGCGCCGTCGTTTGTTTCGACAGTGATGACGGCGTCCGGGTCCAGCCGCCGGAATACCTCTAGGGCGACCGGCAGCCCGGCGACGACGATATCCTGGCGGGTGGCCATGATCAGGTTGAGCCGGGTGTCGGCGGGAATAACGGCCTTGGTGGTAAAGTCGCCGGTGCCGATGTCCTCGGCCAAAGCCACATCAACGGCGGCCTTGATGTCCGCCGGGTCAGGTATCGTCGGCGGCACGGAATTATTCCGCCGCTTGGGTAATCGCGCCGGCGGGCGGTGACATGTCCAACATTTTTTCGAGCGGTTTAAGGGCCCGGAGTCTCAGATCTTCGGGCATTTCTACCCGGGGTGCCTCGTTGGCCATGGCCAGATAGGTTTTCTCCAAAGTGTTCATTTCCATGTAGGGGCAATCGGCGCAATTGCAGTTGCCGTCGGCGCCGGGGGCGGCAAGAAAGGTTTTTTCCGGGGCTGCCTTTTCCATCTGATGAATGATGTGGCGCTCGGTGGCGACGATGAATTCATTGGCCGGGGCGCTCAAGACGAAATCCAGGATTCCCTTGGTCGACCCGATATAGTCGGCGTGGCCGAGTAAGCCCTCGGGGCATTCCGGGTGAGCAGCAACCAGAGCGCCGGGATGGGCGGCTTTGAGCTTGATCAACTCACGGGTGGAAAAGCGATCGTGGACGATACAGGTGCCATCCCACAGGGTCATTGTGCGGCCAGTCTTGGATGCCAGATAGCTGCCCAGGTGGCGATCCGGCGCGAACAGGATCGGCTGGTCTTGCGGCAACTGGTTGATGATGTGTTCGGCATTCGACGACGTCACGATGATGTCGGACAGTGCCTTCACCTCGGCCGAGCAATTGATATAGGTGATGGCGATGTGATCCGGATGCTCGGCCCGGAAGCGGGCGAAATCATCCGGCTGGCAGACGTCTTCCAAGGAGCACCCGGCGTCGGCGTCGGGCAGCACCACCGTTTTGTCGGGGCTTAGTATCTTGGCGACTTCGGCCATGAAGCGCACGCCACAGAATACGATCATGTCAGCGTCGGTAGCGGCGGCCTTGCGCGACAGGTCGAGCGAGTCGCCGACGAAATCGGCCATGTCCTGAATCTCGGCGTCCTGATAATAGTGCGCCAGGATGATGGCGTTCTTTTCGCGTCGCAGCCGTTCGATCTCGGCCCAAGGGTCAAACTTGGGATCGAGGGCCTTTTCCTTCAACGCGTCGCCGTCCGGAAGGATGACGGTTTTCATCAAGGCTTTTCTCCTGTTGAGTCGGGAAATAGCGTTAATTCGCCTTTCGGCAATCGTGTCATCTGTTAAGGACTCTAATGTGGGAATTATATAGGGCTGAAAAATGCGTTCCGCAAAAGTTCAAGCACGGGTAACTGCTAACAGGTGACAATCAAATCGTCAACCGGCATGGGGTTGGGCCATGTAATCGGCGCTCTGCATTTCCATCAACCGCGACACCGTGCGTTCGAACTCAAAGGCCCCGTCACCTTCGGTATAAAGGGCTTCGGCGGGGGCGTTGGCAGAGCAAATAAGGTTGACATTGGCTTCGTAAAGAGCGTCGATTAAAGTCACAAAACGCTTGGCTACGTCCCGTTTTTCCGATCCCAGCTTGGGGATTCCTTTTAATACCAACGTATGAAAACTAGAGGCGATTTCCAAATAATCGCCGGGCCCTAGGGGTTTTTCGCACAGGTCTTTAAAATCGGCCATGGCGACGCCTTCGGCGACCATGGGGATAATGATCTCGCGTCCCTGCACCTGCAGCGTCACCGGGGCGGCGTGTCCGCCGATACTCAGGCTCCGGAAATCTTCATTCAGCCGACTTTCGGCCTTGGCGTTCGCCGGGGTTATATAGACATCCATGGCCTTTAGCCGGTCGAGGCGATAATCGACACCGGCGTCCAGTTCCAGCATCTCTAAGGATTCGCCCAGCATGTCGATGAAGGGCAGGAACAGTTCCCGTTGCAGACCGTCCTTGTAGAGGTCTTCCGGCGGCCGGTTGGACGTCGCTACAATGACGACGCCCTGATCGAACAGCGCCTCAAACAGGCGGCCCAGGATCATCGCATCGGCGATGTCGGTGACATGGAATTCGTCGAAACACAGCAGCCAGGCCTGATCGGTAATGACCCGCGCCAGCGCCGCCAGGGGTTTGGTGGTTTCCTTCGCCTTTCCCGCCTGGACCGCTTCGCGGTAATTATGCATGCGTTTGTGGACTTCGAGCATAAAGGCATGAAAGTGAACCCGCTTGCGCTCCTGGGTGGTGGTGGTATCGAAAAACAGGTCCATGAGCATGGACTTTCCGCGCCCGACGCCCCCCCACATGTAAATGCCCCTGGGTGGCGGTATCTTGTTTCTGCCGAGTTTGAGCCGTGCTTTCCAGCCGGTCCTGCCCATTTGCGGCGTGTAATCCGTTAACCGTTTGTGCAAATCCTGCAACCGATCCATGGCGTGCGCTTGAGACGGATCGGACTTGATGGAACCGTCCTCCAGCAAGGCGCGGTAGGCTTGTTCAGGATCGTGCAGTGAATGGTGGTCCATGGGCGGGATTACCGGAATATCAGGACGCCGTCTGGGTCTGGCCCGGGTGGGAGGCGATGGGCGCCATGGCCATCTCCATTTCACGGCGCACGGCGAAGGCAACCGAGTTTCCGGCCATGGAATCGGTGACGTCATCAACGTCTGACCATTGCACCACCGCACCCTTTTTGACCGACGTCTTGAGGGTCAGGCCATGGGCTAACCCGATGGGAACAGCGCCAATGGTGAGCGAGTCGCCAGCCACCATAAGCCGCCCCCAGACAGTGTACCCGCCTTCGCCGTCCAGAATTTCCCCGGCGGCCAGGTCGCGCTTGGCCGTGGCCACCACATCGGCGATGAAGTCGCGGGCGGTGCCGGTCGCCTCATTTTTGATCGCCGCCTTGGCGACACTGATTCCCAGTTCCAGCCCAATCAGATGATACGGCCGCCACAGTGCAGAATATCTGCCGCTGGCATCGGTGATCAGGCCGTAATCGGCAAAGCAGCGCTCAACGTAATCGCTGGGCGCTTCGAAGGTCACGTATACGCCCCAGCGTAGATCGCCAATCAGATCCTTGCCATCGCGCCCGCGGCTGGAAATGACCTCCACTTGCCCCTTGTGGTGCAGGGTGCCGCCATCGACCTCGGGGATCAAGGTGGCGGCCAGTTCGTCGGCGGGGCACGGCGGAAAGGTCAGGCCCCCCGGCGCCGGGGTCAGGCCGGTGGCGTTGGCCACGGCGGCCATTTCAATACCGGATTTGGTGCCGTCGAGGAAGGAATTGAACATCTTCGGATTGAGGCCGCTTTCCTTTGCCCGTTCCGGGCTGATGCCGTAATGGCCCCACACCGTTTCCGGGGTCAAGGCATGGAATTCCGGCATGTATAAGGTGCCCTTGCCCGCTGCGACCACCTCGAACCCGGCGGTCCGGGCCCAATCCACCTGTTCGCAGATCAACGCCGGTTGATCGCCGTAGGCCATGGAATAGACGATACCCGCCTGGCGGGCCTTATCAGCCAGCAACGGGCCGGCCAGGACGTCAGCTTCGACGTTGACCATGATGATATGGCGCCCGCGATCAATGGCGGCCAAGGCGTGGCGGATACCGGCTTCGGGATCGCCCGTTGCTTCGATGATCACCTCCAGGCCGCCGGCGTTGATCAGAAGACCGGCATCATCGGTCAGGAAGGTGGCACCTGTGGCCAAGGCCTTGGCCGGCGAGGTGGCGCTGGTTTGCTCTTCCGGCCAACCGGTGGCGCGCATTGCGGCGCGGGCGCGATCCACCGACAGGTCGGCGATGCCAAGAATGTGAATCCCCGGCGTATGACGGGCCTGGGCTAGGAACATGGAGCCGAACTTGCCGGCGCCGATCAGGGCGACATGGATCGGCTGATCATTTTCGGCTCGGGCCAAAAGCAATTGGTGAAGGTTCATATAAAAAGGCCAAGGTCGTATGATAACGGTTGTTCGTTTTAACCTGCGCTTGACGAGACTACCATCATATAAAAGCGGTGGGATAGTCCACCAGGGAAACAGGTGAAGATGCAAGCACTGTTAAATAATGAAGTCACGGTTAGGCTGAGCTTCTTCTTCGGCGT
The DNA here is from genome assembly GCA_002938315.1 of Alphaproteobacteria bacterium MarineAlpha3_Bin2. Classification (GTDB taxonomy): domain Bacteria; phylum Pseudomonadota; class Alphaproteobacteria; order Rhodospirillales; family Casp-alpha2; genus Casp-alpha2. The sequence goes on from PTLL01000003.1 coordinate 46,587, forward strand.
ATTCGCGGTGATGGCGATCTGGGAGGTGATGGCCCCAAGGCGCCCGTTGACGCAATCGAAGGCGGTTCGCTGGTATTCCAATTTAGGCATCGTCGCTTTGAACACAATTCTAGCCCGCATCGTCTTCCCGGTGGCGCCGGTGGTCGTCGCCATGGTGGTGACCGAGCGCGGCTGGGGATTGCTGCCGATGCTGGAATTGCCGGGCTGGGCCGTCATCGCCGCTGCCGTGGTGATTCTCGATTTCGCCATTTATCTCCAGCATGTCATGGTGCATGCGGTGCCGATGCTGTGGCGGTTGCATCGAATGCACCATGCCGACCTGGATTTCGATGTTACCACCGGGGCCCGGTTTCACCCCGTCGAAATCCTGTTGTCGATGGCGATCAAGATGGTGGTGATCATCCTGATCGGTGCGCCGGCGGTGGCGGTGCTGATCTTCGAAATCGTGCTCACCGCCACCGCCATGTTCAATCATTCCAACGTTAATCTGCCTTTAGGTATGGATAGAGTTTTTCGGTTGGTGGTGGTGACGCCTGACATGCACCGCGTCCATCATTCCGAATTACCGCATGAAACCAATTCCAATTTCGGCTTCAACCTGCCCTGGTGGGACCGGCTATTCGGGACCTACCGGGACCAACCTGAAAAGGGCCACCAAGACATGACCATCGGCATTGATCTGTTCCGCGACCCGGGTGAGCTTCATCTTCACAAGATGTTGGCGCAGCCGGTTGCCGGAGAAGTGGGGGAATTCCCCATCAAACGTCGTGATTGGGACAGATAGGGGTTATTCAGAGGGATTGAATTCCGCCATCAGCCGCGCCACCTCGATGGCCTCGGCGTCGCCGGTGGCGTTGAGGCCCTTGATGACGCATTCCCTGTCGGCGACGGAATTTTTCTGGTTGAGCTTGAACTTTCCTTCCAGCCGGTTGATCGGCATTTCGAAGGCGACGATGCCTTTAAGCATGTTTGTGCGATAGTCCTCGTCCATATCATCTATGGACCAGTTTCCAGTGGCATCGCTTTCATAATAATCGACCATGTCTGCCTGTCCCTGGAGGATGGCACCTGGGTCGTCAATCACGGCTGGTTTTCCATAGGCATGGACGGTGACGTAGTTCCAGGTCGGAACCACTTTTTCGGATTCGTACCAGTTGGGAGATATATAGGCATGAGGACCCCAGAAAACGACTAACGCTTCGGTTTCGCCATCGAAGGCCTGCCATTGCGGGTTGGCTTTGGACAGATGGCCTTTCAGGCGGCCGTGTTCGCCGCCGTCGTCCAAGAGCAATGGGATATGGCTGGCGAAAGGAATGCCATCGAAGTTCATCACCAACAAGGCGAAACTTTGCTCGCGCATAAAATCGATCAGCACCGCTTTGTCGTCGATGGCGTAATGCCGGGGCCTATACATTGAACCTGAACTCCATTGTGGGAATTGCCGGTGCGGCTTATATCATAGGTAGGAAATTTTAAAACCAATTCGGGAGAAAGCCATGGACGAAGAAATTTTCAACTTGCAACTACGCAAGTTTCTTAAAAATGTCGGGGTGACCTCGCAGCGTGAGATCGAAGGCGCCGTGCGTGCCGGCCTTGAAGACGGAACCCTGAAGGGGGAAGAAACCATCCGGGCCAAGGTCACCCTGAGCATCGAGACGCTAGGCCTCAGCGCCGATATCGAGGGTGAAATCAACCTAGCATAAAGCCGCGGTGTAAAACCTGGGTCTCTACCGTCTTTTGACCAACGCTGACTTAATTTCGCCGATCGCTTTGCCGGGGTTTAAGCCCTTGGGGCACGTGTTGGTGCAATTCATGATCGTATGGCAGCGATATAATTTGAACGGGTCGTCCATGTTGTCGAGTCGCTCGCCGGTGGCTTCGTCGCGGCTGTCGGCAATCCAACGGTAGGATTGCAGCAGGATCGCGGGGCCTAGATAACGGTCACCGTTCCACCAATAGCTGGGACAGCTGGTCTGGCAACAGAAACACAAGATGCATTCCCACAGGCCATCCAATTTTTCACGTTCTTCGGGACTTTGCAGCCGTTCGCCCGGCGGCGGCGGGGTGTCGGCCTGCAACCATGGCTTGATTGAGGTGTATTGAGCGTAGGGAATGCTGAGGTCGGGGACCAGATCCTTGATTACCGGCATGTGGGGTAGGGGGGATATGGTGATATCGCCTTTATATTCCTCGATGGGCTTGATGCAGGCCAGCGTATTCGTACCGCCGATGTTGTCGCCGATGTTAAAGGCGCATGATCCACACACCCCCTCGCGGCACGACCGCCGGAAGGTCAGGGTCGAGTCCATTTCGTTCTTAATCTTGATCAGTGCGTCCAAAACCATTGGCCCGCAGGTATCGAGATCGACTTCGAAAATATCCCAGCGAGGATTTTCGCCCAGGTCCGGGTCCCAACGATAGACCTTGAAGTTTCTGATGCGCGTTGCGCCGGCCTCAGCCCGGACGGTCTTGCCCTTGGTGATCTTTGAATTGGCCGGCAGTGTGAATTCAACCATCTCGAATTGTTCCCTTTAGTAAACCCTGGCTTTGGGGACGATGTAATCGACCTCGTCGGTCAGGGTCCAGGTATGGACCGGCCGGTAGGTCAGCGTCACGGTGCCGCTATCGGCAATCCAGGCGAGCGTGTGTTTCATCCAATTGTCGTCGTCGCGGTCAGGATAATCTTCATGGGCATGGGCGCCGCGGCTTTCTTTGCGGGCGTCGGCCGAATGCATGGTCGCCAACGAACAGGCCAACAGGTTTTCCAATTCCAGGGCTTCGACAAGATCAGAATTCCAAATCATGGAGCGGTCCGAAAGCTGGATATCGGCGATGGTGCCTGAGATCTGATCTATTATTTTGACGCCTTCGGCGAGGACATCGGATGTCCTGAAGACGGCGGCGTTTTCCTGCATGGCGCGTTGCATGGCCAGCCTGATCTCACTGGTTTTGGTGCCGCCGTCAGCAAAGCGGAGCCTGTCCAGGCGATCAATGGCGTGATCGGCGCTATCGGCGGCGAGCGGTTGCAGCGGCGCACCGGGGGTGAGCAATTCGGCGGCCTTGTCTGCGGCGGCGCGGCCAAACACGACCAGGTCCAGAAGCGAATTGGTCCCGAGCCGGTTAGCGCCGTGGACAGACGTAGACGCGCATTCGCCGATCGCCATCAGGCCCGGTGTGGTGGCGTCAGGATCATCATCCGTCGGTCGCAGGACTTCACAGTAATAATTGGTTGGGATTCCTCCCATATTGTAATGCACCGTCGGCAGCACCGGGATCGGTTCCTTGGAGGCGTCTACGCCGGAGAAAATTTTTGCCGATTCGGTGATACCCGGCAGACGCTGATGAAGCAGGTCTTCGCCCAGGTGTTCCAGATGCAGGAATATGTGATCCTGCTCATCGCCAACTCCCCGCCCCTCGCGGATTTCGATGGTCATGGCGCGGCTGACCACATCGCGGCTGGCCAGATCCTTGGCCGTCGGCGCGTAGCGTTCCATGAACCGTTCACCCTTGGTGTTGGTCAGGTAGCCGCCTTCGCCGCGTGCCCCTTCGGTAATCAAGCATCCGGAGCCATAGATGCCCGTCGGGTGGAATTGGACGAATTCGTGGTCCTGTAGCGGAAGTCCGGCCCGCGCGATCATGCCGTTGCCGTCGCCCGTGCAGGTATGGGCTGAGGTGCAGGAAAAATAAGACCTCCCATAGCCGCCGGTCCCCAGCACCACCAGGTTGGCGTGGAAACGGTGAATGCTGCCGTCGTCCAAGTTCCAGGCGACAATGCCCTGGCAGGCGCCGTCGGCGTTCATGATCAGGTCGATGGCGAAGTATTCGATGAAAAATTCAGCGTTTTGTTTCAGGCTTTGCTGGTAAAGGGTGTGCAAAATGGCATGCCCGGTCCGGTCGGCGGCGGCACATGCGCGTTGCACTGGGGCCTCGCCGAAATTACGCATGTGGCCGCCGAAGGGGCGCTGATAGATTTTGCCTTCGGGCGTGCGCGAAAACGGCACCCCGTAGTGTTCGAGCTCATATACCGCCGGCACCGCTTCGCGGCACATGAATTCGATGGCATCCTGATCACCCAGCCAATCCGATCCCTTGACCGTGTCATACATATGCCAGCGCCAGTTGTCCTCGGCCATGTTGCCGAGCGCCGCGCTTATGCCGCCCTGGGCGGCGACGGTGTGTGACCGGGTCGGAAAGACCTTGGTGACACAGGCAGTTTTCAGGCCCGCGGTGGCCATACCCATGGTCGCCCGCAAACCAGCGCCGCCGGCGCCGACGACGATAACGTCGTATTTATGATCGGTGATCGGGTAGGCCTGGGCCATAGGACATCAGCCTCCGAATGCCAGTTTAGCAACGGAATAAATCGTGAAAACGCCTAGGAAAATGGCGCCCAGCTTGACTCCTATCAAGGCCACAAAGCGGACCGCCTCATGGTGGATGTAATCTTCGATAATTACCTGCATGCCGATTTGACCATGGTGGTAGACGGCGATGGTCAACAGGATTAGCAGCACCGGATTACCATCCGCACTGGCCCAGGCGACGAAGGTGGCGTGGTCGGCGTTAACCATGGAAATCGCCGATACCACGAACCACAAGATCAACGGCACCAGGGCGATGGCGGTAATCCGTTGCGCCCACCAATGGCCGACGCCGCCTTCCGTAGATAGACCGCTGCCTCGAACCCTGCTGAGTGTTGAACGGAGTTCCATTAAATCGCTCCCGCCACCCAATATCCGGCAAGGAAGGTAAGAACCGTCATCACGCCGGTGAAGATTAATACCGCCCAGCCCGAAATATTAAGTTTATCCATTTCGTAGCCCCAACCGATATCCCAGGCCAGGTGACGGATGCCGTTGGCCAGGTGGTAAAACGTCGCCCCGGTCAGTCCCAACAACACCAAACGCCCAAACCAGGAACCCAGGAACCATTGCGCCCGGGCAAAAGCCTCGGGCCCGTAGGTGGCCGAGGCAATCCAGTAGGTCATCATCACCGCACCGGCCCAAATAACGACGCCGGTGATCCGGTGCAGGATTGACAATATAGAGGTGAGCTGGGGTCGATAAACCTGAAGATGCGGTGAGAGTGGTCGGTTACCGGATGGCATGGGCGAAAACCTCTCAAACAAGGGCGGAAACGATTCGAGAGGCGCTTCCACGTTAATAAATTGGTAAACGGACGACAGGGCCAAGTCAACGCTCACGGGCTCTATAGATTGAGCCTTCGGGGCGGCGCGATTGTTGCGCCAGGTGGACGGCCCCATATCATTCTCGTGCTCGGGGCGGGGTTTCGGTACTGCCGGTTGAGTATTATTCTAAGATATTGGTTTTACTATATGTTTATTTAAACTGTGAATAGTCATGTGGATAACTTGTGGGCCATTCATGAAAGAATAAGACAGTTATACACAGAATAGTTGATTTAGGGTCCTGTTTTTAATTGAAAATATCATTCGAAATTTCCATCATTCACCGTGTACGCGAAAGCGTTGCCGCGACGTATTCTTGACCTTGCGTTTGCCGATCTTTCGGGATCGGTAGCGGGCTGAAAAGAAGACGTTGACCCGAGGCGGAATGGGGCTCTACCCACAAGACGCCGAGGGGATGCATCTAGAAAAGCATTACGCGGTTTTCCGCAGTTGTGGATCTAGGTGCAGGCAGGGGTCTCGTTGATCGCGAGACGGACTTTTCGCGAGACGGCCGCTCTCCCTGGTGGGTGTTGGCAGTCCCGTGAAGCAAAGGGTCCGTAGCGCGTGGGGGGCTTATGTTATCGGCGGTTCGCGGAAGGGGGGGATTGGCGACGAAAACTCCTGGAATCGAACCTCGCTATCCGTCCGAGGGCTAATCTCTGCCCAGGGTGTGTCCTTTTGAGGGGTGGCGGAACGATTTGGCCGTTTTTACGTACGTGGAGCCTGGCCGGCTCCGAGAGGTGTCAGGAGCGTTGTTTCGGCGGCGCGTTATTGAGGTTTCCCAGGACCTCAGTACTTGACACCTCTTTTTTTATCAGAGCACTTTTAAGCTGACAACTATATTTTGTGTTTTTGTGAAAAAATACAGCGAAGATAGTGTGATCAAAGTACTCAATTGAATCTATACTGAGTCTTTACAAGGAATTGCCTCGGCTTCATCGGCCCGAACCGCCGAGGGTTATTTCCCGTCCGTTTGCATTTTACTGATGGCGTCGTCCAACGCGACCAAGCGCTGGGCGTTCAGCACGTGCAGATTTTCGATCAGTTGGCCCTCGACGACGACGACGCCTTTGCCCTGGCTTGCGGCCTCGCCATGGGCGGCGATGATTTTCTTCGACCATTCAATAGTTTCGGCCGGGGGCGCAAATGCTTTGTTGGCGGCGTCGATGGTCTTGGGGTGAATCAAGGTCTTGCCGTCGAAACCCAATTCAACACCTTGATTGCACGAATACTGGAAGCCCTCGTCATCATTAAGGTTCAAATGCACGCCATCGAGAATGGCAATCCCGGCGGCCCGGGCCGCCAGCATGCACAACCCCAGCGAGGTTATGAATGGCAACCGGTCCGGGGTGTGGGCGCATTGCAGGTCTTTGGCCAGGTCCGATGTGCCCATGACCAAGGCGCCGACGCGGGGACTGGCATGAGAAATTTCCTCGGCATGCAGCATGCCCGACGGCGTTTCCATCATGCACCAAATTGCCAGGTCATCGGGCGCGCCGGCGGTTGCCATGATCTCTTCCGCCTGATGAACGATGCTTTCGCCTTCCACCTTCGGCAGTAGGATGGCGTGCGAACCCATGGTCGCGGCGGCGACAAGGTCGTCATGCCCCCAGGACGTATCCAGGGCGTTGACGCGAATGATCAACTCACGTTTGCCGTATCCGCCTTCCTTGATGGCATCCCGGATTTGGCTTCGCGCCATTTCCTTGGCGTCCGGTGCGACGGCGTCCTCAAGGTCCATGATCAGGCCATCGGCGGCAAGGGTTCGGCCCTTCTCCAGGGCGCGGGCGTTGGACCCCGGCATGTAAAGGATGGATCGTCGTGGCCTAGCGTTTTTCATCATTTCTGTTACCTGCTCAGTGTTTCCGGGTGCTCTACATTGCATGGGCGCAGGAAATTATCAGCCCCAAGGGGCAGGAGGCAAGGGCGGCTAGATGTCGACCAGTAAATAGGGGCCTCGGCCATGGAATTTCGTTGATTTCCGCCGCCTTCGTTACTGTTGGGCATTGGAACCCTTCAGTTTTTTCAATTTAGGGTTGATGACAGGGGGGGGTGAGCCAACAAAATAATGATTAAACAGAAAAATTCGCTCCCCCCAACCGCTGGGGTGGCGGTTAGGCCGCTTTCTCCATATAGGATCGGATTAATTCCTCGGCGATCTGTACCGTATTCAACGCAGCCCCCTTGCGCAGGTTGTCGGCGACAACCCAGAAATTGAGGCCGTTATCGATGGTTGCATCCATGCGGATACGGCTGACGTAGACGGCGTCTTCGCCGGCGCATTCCGTCGGCGTCACATAGCCTTCGTCGGCGCGGTGATCGACCACGACAATTCCCGGCGCCGATTTCAGCGCATCGCGGATCTCATCCTCGTTGACGTCGCCGTCGAATTCGACGTTGACAGCCTCGGCATGGCCGATGAACACCGGTACCCGCACACAGGTCGCCGTCAGCTTGATTTCCGGGTCCAGAATCTTCTTGGTTTCGGCCATCATCTTCCATTCTTCCTTGGTCGAGCCGTCGTCCATGAAGATATCGATATGGGGAATGACGTTGAAGGCGATCTGCTTGGTGAAACTTTCCTGGTGACTGACGGACGGCTGGTTCATGTAGATGCCGCGGGTCTGGTTGAACAGCTCATCCATGGGCGCCTTGCCGCCGCCGGAAACGGACTGATACGTCGATACAACCACTCGGTTGATCGGCATCAGGTCGTGCAGCGGCTTCAACGCCGTCACCAGTTGAATGGTCGAACAGTTGGGATTGGCGATGATGCCCTTGTTCCGGTAGCCGCCGATGGCGTCCGGATTAACCTCGGGCACCACCAGGGGCACGTCCGGGTCCATGCGGAATTGCGACGTGTTGTCGATGACGATGGCGCCGGCAGCAGCGGCGCGCGGGCTGTGTTCTGCCGACACCTTGGCGCCCGGCGACGACAGTACGATATCCGTGCCCTCGAAATCGAAGTCGGCCAGGTTCTGGACCTTGAGCGTCTTGTGGTCGCCGTAAGAAACCTCGGCGCCGATAGAGCGCGATGACGCCAGCGCCACGACCGTATCGGCCGGGAACTGGCGCTCTTCCATGATCGCGAGGACCTCACGACCGACGTTTCCGGTGGCGCCGACAACGGCGACTTTGTAACCCATGGCCTAAAACTCCGAAATTTATTCACACCCCGGCGGGGGAAACCCTTCGGGGGGCACCGTTTACGCCTGTTTGGCGGCCATTTCAAGCCGGGATTGGGGATGGGGTCTACCCCCGGGGTCAATTAAGTCACGGCGCGGCGTTGGATTTCGCGCACCATTTCCCCCACATTTCCTGATAGGCGGCCTCGATGCTGCGGGCATAGGCAGCAGGCTTGCACATCGGTGAGGAGGCGATTGAAATCGCCAATGACAGCGACGAAACCTTAAAGGCCGCCTAAGTCGGCGTGAAGGCCTTAACCCGCCAGCTTATTCAGTTCGGTGGTGACCGCTTCGCCCATGGCTTGACACGAAATCTGGGTCATTCCCGGTTGCATGATGTCGCCGGTACGCAGGCCGGAATCCAGCACCGTGGCGACGGCTTTCTCGACCATGTCGGCGTCTTCACCCATGTCGAAGGAATAGCGCAGGCACATGGCGTAGCTGAGGATCATGGCCAGCGGATTGGCCTTGTCCTCGCCGGCGATGTCCGGCGCGGTGCCGTGTACGGGCTCATACATGGCCTTGCGGCGTCCGCTTTCATCCGCCGCCCCCAGTGAGGCCGACGGCAGCATGCCCAGCGATCCGGTCAGCATGGCGGCGCAATCGGAAAGCACGTCGCCGAAAAGGTTGTCGGTGACGATGACGTCGAATTGCTTCGGTTCACGCACCAACTGCATGGCGCAATTGTCGGCGTACATGTGGTTGAGTTCGATATCGTCATAACCGTCGGCGTGGGCCGCCGTTGCCACCTCGCGCCACAGCACCCCCGTCTCCATGACGTTGGCCTTTTCCACTGAGGTGACGCGGCTTTGGCGTTTGCGGGCGAGATCAAAGGCGGCCCGGCAGACCCGATCGATTTCACCGGTGGTATACACCTGAGTGTCGATGGCGCGCTTTTGGCCATCGCCGATATCCTCAATGCCGCGGGGTGTGCCGAAATATACGCCGCCGGTGAGTTCGCGGATAATCAGCAAGTCGAGCCCGGACACCAGCTCGGTTTTGAGGCTGGAGGCTTCGGCCAGGGCCGGGAATACGGTCGCCGGTCGCAGGTTGGCGAACAGATCCAGTTCCTTGCGCAGTTTCAGGAGCCCGGCTTCCGGGCGGAGGTCGCGTTCCACATTATCCCATTTCGGCCCGCCGACGGCACCCAGCAGCACCGCATCCACGCCCATGGCGTCTGCCAGGGTGTTATCGGTGAGCGAAGTGCCGTGCGCGTCATAGGCACAGCCGCCGACTAAGTCCTCGGCAACATCGAAGGAGACATGACGGGTTTTGTCCATCCAGTCGATAACACGCTGGACTTGGTTCATCACTTCGGGGCCAATCCCATCGCCGGGCAGCATCAGCAGTTTTTTGTTGGCGGGCATTGGTGTTCCTCTCTTATTGATCTATCGGTGTTTTATAGGGTGACGGCATACTTTTCCACCGCCTCTTCATTCCATTCGACACCGGCGCCTGGGGTGGATGAAATCTGGACGTGGCCGTCCTCGACTTCTACGAGGGTTGCCATCAATGGCGCCGCCCAGTCGGTAAATTCCAGCCAGTGCGCCGTCGGCGTTGCCGCCAGAAGGTGGGATGAAAATTCCGGAAACAGGTGCGAGGAAACCGGGATGCCGGCGGCCTCGGCGATCTTCGCGGTCTGCATCCAACCGCTGACCCCGCCGATGCGTTCCACGTCGGGCATCAGGTAATCCAGCGCCTTGGCCTCGATGGCGCGGGCGGCGGCTTCTGGTCCGTAGAAGTTTTCGCCGTTCTGGATCGGCGTTTCGACGTCGCGGGCAATGCGGGCGTTGCCGTCCAGATCGTCGTAGCGGATCGGCTCCTCAATCCAATAGGCGTCTTCCGCATCAAGGGCCTGGCCGCGCAGAATGGCTTCATCCACGTCAAGGCCCTGGTTGAAATCCACCGGCAGCAGGATATCCGGGCCGATGGCGTTGCGGACGGCGCGAAAGGCGGTGAGATCATCGTCCAGTGTTTCACGGCCCAGGCGGACCTTGACGGCAGTATACTTTCCCTCGGCAATCAGGGTTTGGGCTTCATCCGCCACCGCTTCCGACCCAATCAGGCCGAGACCATTGGAGTTGTAAGCCGGGACCTTCCCCGGTTTGCCGCCTAAAACTTCCACCAGCGGCTTGCCTTGGGCTTTTGCGTAAGCGTCCCAGCAAGCCATATCGAAGCCGGAGACCGCCATCATGGCAATGCCTTCGTGGCCCATCAGAGTCAGGGCTTTGCGGGCTTTGGGATACAGTGTTTCCGGATCGACGGTTTCGCCTTTCATGGCGTCCGCCAGCCAGCGCAGCGGCGGCACGAAGCACGCATTGCCGGCCAGGGAGTAGCCGAACAAATAGGCCCGCCCGGTGACGCCTTCCTCGGTTTCCAAATCAATTAACACGAAGGCGGCCTTGTCGATGGTGACGACGCGGGTGACAAGGGGACGTTTCAAGGGCACCACAACGGAGCGTAGGCGAAGGTCGCGGATGGTAAGCGCGGCGTCGGTCATGGCCGGGGCAAAATCGGGCTAACGACCCTAAAGCCAGGGTTGGGATGATTTCTGGGCGTCTTCGTAGTCGTCGATCTTGGCGGCGTTTTTCATGGTCAGGCCGATGTCGTCCAACCCGTTGAACAGGCAATGCTTCTTGAATTCATCCAGATCGAATTTGACCTCGCCGCCGTCGGGTCCGGTGATGACCTGGTTTTCCAGGTCGATGGTGACGGTGGCGTTGGCGCCGCGCTCGGCATCGTCCATCAGCTTGGCGACGTCTTCAGGCGGCAGCTTGATCGGCAGGATGCCGTTCTTGAAACAATTGTTATAGAAGATATCGGCGAACGAGGTCGCGATGACGCAGCGGATACCGAAATCCAGCAACGCCCACGGCGCGTGTTCACGCGACGAGCCGCAGCCGAAGTTATCGCCGGCGACCAGAATGGTGGCGTTGCGATAGGCCGGCTGGTTGAGGACGAAGTCCGGGTTTTCAGACCCATCGTCGTTATAGCGCATTTCGAAGAACAACGCCTTGCCCAGCCCGGTGCGTCCCACCGTGGTCAGGTACTGTTTCGGGATGATCATATCGGTGTCGATGTTGATCATATTCATGGGCGCCGCAACGCCGGTCAGGGTGGTGAATTTTTCCATAATGCTGTTCCTTAATCCAATTCACGCACGTCGGTCAATTTACCGGTGACGGCGGCAGCAACGGCCATCGCCGGGCTGACCAGATGGGTGCGGCTGTCACGGCCCTGGCGGCCCTTGAAGTTTCGGTTAGACGTGGCGGCACAGCGTTTGCCCGGCGGCACCTTGTCGGGATTCATGGCCAGACACATGGAACACCCCGGCTCGCGCCATTCAAACCCGGCGTCGATTAGGATATCGGCCAGGCCTTCTTGTTCTGCCTGCTCTTTGATGAGGCCAGACCCCGGCACGATCAGCGCGGTAACGCCGTCGGCGACTTTGCGTCCTTTGGCGATGGCTGCGGCGGCCCGAATGTCTTCGAGACGGCCATTGGTGCAGGCGCCGACGAAGGCAAAATCGATGGGAATCTCCGTCATCGGGGTGCCGGGGCTAAGGTCCATGTATTCCAGCGCCATTTTCACCGCTTCCCGTTTCGCCGGATCGTCGAAGTCGTCCGGTGACGGCACCGTGGCGGTGATCGGCACCACGTCTTCGGGCGATGTGCCCCAGGTGACCTGGGGGACGATATCGGCGGCATTCAGGGTGACTTCCTTGTCGTAGGTCGCGCCCTCGTCACTGGGCAGCGTGCGCCAATAGGCCTCGGCCTGTTCCCAGGCGCCGGCTTTCGGCGACATCGGGCGGCCCTTGAGGTATTCGAAAGTCTTCTCGTCAGGCGCCACCAATCCGGCCCGGGCGCCGGCTTCGATGGTCATGTTGCAGACGGTCATCCGGCCCTCCATGGTCAGGTCGCGAATGGCCTGGCCAGCGTATTCGATGACATAGCCGGTGCCGCCGGCGGTGCCGATTTCACCGATCACGGCCAGGATCAAGTCCTTGGCGGTGACGCCGGGGAGAAGATCGCCGTCGACGGTGATGCGCATGTTTTGGAGCGGGCTTTGCAACAGCGTCTGGGTCGCCAGCACGTGTTCGACCTCGGACGTGCCGATGCCGAAGGCGAGCGCCCCAAAGGCGCCATGGGTCGCGGTGTGGCTGTCGCCGCAGACGATGGTGGTGCCGGGCAGCGTGAACCCCTGTTCCGGTCCAATGACGTGGACGATGCCCTGGCGGATATCATCGATGTCGAACATTTGGATGCCGTATTCGGCGCAGTTCTTCCTCAGCGCCTCGATTTGAAGGCGGGCGTCATCGTCTTCGATGGGCTTTGTGCGATCCGTGGTCGGCACGTCGTGGTCGACGACGGCCAGCGTCAGGTCCGGCCGGCGCGGTTCCCGTCCCGCATCGCGCAATCCTTCGAAGGCCTGCGGGCTGGTGACTTCGTGAATCAGATGACGATCGATATAGATCAGGCAGGTGCCATCGTCCTGCACATTGACCAGGTGGGTGTCCCAGATCTTGTCGAAAAGAGTTTTCGGAGTAGCCATATGTTTCAAATTTCCTCTTTAGAGTGCTTTAAAAGGCGACCATATATATAGGGATTGCGTTGCTTATTTGTCGTCCTTATCTCCGCCGTTGTCCTTGATTACCGCCTCGCCGGTTTCGGGCACTTCGACCTTGGCCTTCTTCTTCGCCTTCTTTTTGGCCTTTTTAGGCTCTTCCGTCTTGGCTTCAGCCTCCGGCGCGGCTTCGGTGGCTTCCGTCGCCTCGCCTTCGTCCTTTTTCTTGGCACGGTCCCAATCGGTCTTTTCGGCGATACGGGCGCGTTTGCCGGTCCGTCCTCGCAGATAATACAGCTTGGCCCGGCGGACATCGCCGCGGCGAACCACCTCGATCGATTCGATGCTGGTTGAATACAGCGGAAATACTCGTTCCACGCCTTCGCCGTAAGACAGTTTGCGCACCGTGAAGGATGAATTGATCCCGGCGTTCTTGCGCCCGAGACAGACTCCTTCGAAGGCCTGGACGCGTTCGCGGGTTCCTTCCACCACCTTGACGTTGACCTTAAGCGTATCGCCGGCGGCGAAGTCGGGCACCGGGTTGTTCTGAATCAATTTTTCAAGCTGTTCGTTTTCGATTTCTTTAATGGTATTCATGGCTATCGTCCTTACGTTTTCCTCGTTCGTTTTATCCGTTGTTTCCTGCATAGCGCGCCCACAAGTCGGGGCGCCTCTCACGGGTGATGTCTTCTGCCTGTTGGCGCCGCCAGGCCCGGACCTTTTTGTGGTGTCCGGATACCAGGACGTCTGGTACCGTCCGGCCATTCCAATCCTGGGGCCGGGTGTATTGGGGGTATTCCAACAGGTCTTTCTCGAAACTCTCCTCGGCCAGCGATTCAGGCGTTCCCATGACTCCGGGCAACAGCCTGACACAGGCATCAATGACGGCGATGGCCGCCGCTTCGCCCCCCGACAAGACAAAGTCGCCGAGGCTTATTTCTTCAATTTCATGAGCATCCAGAACCCTTTCGTCCAAGCCCTCAAATCGGCCGCACAACAACGCCACGCCCGGTCCCTCTGCCAATTGCCTGACCCGTCTTTGAGTCAGGGGGCGGCCGCGCGGCGTCAGGTATATCATCGCCAAATCCGGATCCGCCTTGGTAGAGGCGTCGATGGCTTCCGATACCACATCCGGGCGCATGACCATACCCGGTCCGCCGCCAAAGGGGGCGTCGTCCACGGAGCGGTGTTTGTCGTGGGCGAAGTCCCGAATGTCTAATGTTTCCAGGGTCCAGACGCCGTCCTTCTGCCCCTGGCCGGCCAGCGACAGGCCCAGCGTTCCCGGAAACATTTCCGGGAACAGCGTCATTACCTTCGCTTTCCATGTCCTATCGAGCTTCGCCACGTGTTCTTCCTTTAGCCTTCATCCGCTTCACCGCTTGCCTCAACAACAGGCAACGGTTTGACGACAATCCGATCGTTTTCGATGTCCACCACCGGAATCGTATTGGCGGTGAATGGGATCATCATGTCGTCGTCACCGGCGTCGATCTCAATAATGTCGCCGGCGCCGAAATTATGGATGGCCTTGACCGTCCCTAAATGTTCTCCGTCTTCCGTCTTCGCCGTCAGACCGACCAGGTCTGCGTGGTAATACTCGCCGTCCTCGGGCGCGGGCAGCACGTCCTTGGGGACGTAAAGTTTTGTCCCTTTCAGCGCCTCGGCGGCAGTGCGATCGGCAATGCCGTCCAATCGAGCAATGACCAGGCCCTTGGCATGGGCGGTGACATTGATCCGGTAAGACTTGTTACCATTGTCGGTCGAGACCGGTCCATAGGCGGCGACATCATCCGGATCGGCGGTAAAGCTCTTGATCCGAACTTCGCCCTTAAGCCCCCGGACGCCGGCAATGGCGCCGATACAGACACGATCTTGTTGTGATGTCGCCATGGCCAATTTAGTCGTCCTTCTTGACGTCTTCGCCCTTGTCCTCGGCAGCGGCCTCTTCGGCAGGCGCATCTTCAGACTTAGCTTCCTCGGTCTTAGTTTCCTCGGTCTTAGTTTCCTCGGTCTTAGTTTCCTCGGCAGGGGCCTCTTCAGCCTTAGCTTCCTCGGCGGGTGCTTCCTCGGCCTTAGCTTTCTCGGCAGGAGCATCTTCGGCCTTAGCCTCCTCGGCAGGGGCCTCTTCAGCCTTGGCTTCCTCGGCGGGCGCTTCGGCGGCGGCCTTAGCCTTTTCTTCCGCTTCTTTCTGGCGCTCCAGGGTTTTGGCCCGGGGCAGGTGTTGCTTGGTCTGTTCGGGGATCGCCGGTTTGTCGACCAACCCCTTGTCGCTGAGGAAACGGGCGACGCGATTGGACGGCAGGGCGCCGACGCCGAGCCAGTATTTGATCCGCTCATCGTCGGTGTTCAGACGATCGGGATGATCCTTGGCGACCATCGGGTTATAGGTGCCGAGCCGTTCGATATAACGCCCGTCACGGGCCTTGCGGGAGTCCGCGACGACGATGCGGTAATAGGGGCGCTTTTTGGCGCCGCCTCGGGAAAGTCGGATTCTCAGAGACATATCGTTTTGCCGTCCTTTTGCCGTTGAAGTTCGAATGGTTTCATGGGTTCTCTCTCAATTTTTCTCTATCAAAAATAAGGGTTTAATCAGTTTGACCGGTTAGCGCATTGGGGGCCCGCCCGGTGTCATCATGCCCGGTGGCATCCCCGGCATCATGCCGCGTTTGCCCATTTTGCCGGCCTTTTTCATCATTTGTGACATCTGTTTGAACTGTTTGAGGACGCGATTGACGTCCTGGACGGACGTGCCCGATCCGGTGGCGATGCGCCGACGGCGCGAACCGTTGAGAAGCTTCGGTTTTTGGCGTTCTTCCATGGTCATGGACCGGATGATGGCTTCCTGGCGGGCGATCGTCTTATCGTCGATGTTGGCCGCCGCGATCTTATCTTTCATTTTTGCGGCGCCGGGAATCATGCCCATCAGGCCCTTGACGTCGCCCATCTTGCGGATCTGCTTGAACTGTTCGGCCATGTCTTCAAGGGTAAATTTGCCCTTCATCATCTTGGCCGCTATTTTTTCGGCTTCCTGCTGGTCGATTACCTCGGCGGCCTTTTCCACCAGCCCGACCACATCGCCCTGCCCCAAGATCGAACTGGCGATGCGCCCGGCGTCGAAGACCTCAAGGGCGTCCATTTTTTCGCCGGTACCCATCAGCTTGATCGGCCGTCCGGTAACGGCGCGCATGGAAAGCGCCGCCCCGCCGCGGGCGTCGCCATCGACGCGGGTCAGTACAATGCCGCTGACGCCGATACGATCATTGAAGTCGCGCGCCATGGTGACCGCGTCCTGACCGGTCAGCGCATCGGCGACCAGCAAGGTTTCGGTGGGATTGGCGGCGTCCTTGATCTGAGTAACTTCGGTCATCAACTCGTTGTCGATATGCAGCCTGCCGGCGGTGTCCAGAAGAACCACGTCCAGGCCCTCAAGGGCGGCGATCTTTAAGGCGCGCTTGGCGATGGCGACGGGCAATTCGCCTAGGACCGGTTCCAGGGTGCGCAGTCCGGTTTGTTCACCCAGCTGCAAAAGCTGTTGTTGCGCCGCCGGGCGATACACGTCGAGCGACGCCATCATGACTTTTTTATTTTCCCGTTTTTCAATACGGGCACCCAATTTTGCGGTGGTCGTGGTTTTACCCGACCCCTGCAGGCCGACCATCATGATCGCCACCGGCGGCACGCCGGTAAAATTGATGCCGGCAGGTTCAGACCCAAGCATGGTTACAAGGTGATCATGAACGATCTTGATCACCATTTGGCCGGGCGTCACACTGGCCAATACCTTTTCGCCGATGGCTTCCTCGGTGACATCGGCAATGAAGTCCTTGACCACGGAAAGCGCCACATCGGCTTCCAGTAAGGCGACGCGGACTTCTCGCATGGCGTCTTCGACGTCGCCGGCCTTCAAGGCGCCGCGCCGCGTCAGCTTATCGAATATTCCGCCGAGCCGTCCGGTCAGGTCCTCAAACATGCTCAATCCTAAAACATCGTCTCAACATAAGGCCGTTGTTGCCTTTTGGGGGGTCCGGAAAATCCAAACACCGAAGGCGCCAGTGCGCGAAACTCGCGGATTGGCGGCGCCCCTCAAGGCGGTGGTTTTCTTAAAACCCGATGAATTGGCGCGCACTCTATGGATGGCTCCGGTCTAAGTCAAGCGCCGGATCGGGTCTGCGTAAGGGCCGTTTATTGGCCGGTGGCATTGCGAATATACGGCATCCCCTTGGCACGATATCGATAACATATTAAACCTTAGGTAGTTTATATTTTTAAATACCTCTATAGATCGTAATCCTTTGTTCCTATGTATCGTAATTTAGGCCAAAATGACCAAAACGCCCCAGTCCCAAGAGGTGAGCCCCCTCGACAGTCATCTGGGCCGGCGGATTGCGCTTCGCCGTCAGCAACTGAATATGTCAGCCGCCGACTTGGAAAAAGCGATTTCGATGGTGCCGGGTAGCGTCGCCCGATTTGAGGCCGGCCGTCAAAGCCTCAACGCCACCCAGTTATTTACCTTAAGCCGCGCTTTGGATGTGCCGGTGCTGTATTTCTTCGAGGGACTGTCAACGTTGAACAACAATACGTCGGTGGAGGTGCCGGCGGCGGAATACATCACCGAGGCCGAACGGTTCCTCGACGCGTATTTTAAGATTGCCGATGCTAAGGTGCGCGGCGATATCCTGGGCCTGATGAAGGCGGCCGCCGGAGAGCAGGAAGAAAACGCCTGATCCTTCTCCGTTCCCCCGGCCCGTATATAGGGGCGCGCCGGTTTGCATGGCATTGCCTGCCGGCACTAAAATCACCGATGGATTCTGTAGACATCGACGCCGCCCTGGCCGGAACCGGTTTGATCATCCGGGGCGGGTTTCATCCCGATGCCGGAGACATTGCCGAAGGAATGTCCGGCGCTGCGGCAACGGTGGTGTTGATCGGCAATGCCGGCCCGGATATGTGGACCGTTTTTTCCGCCGCGACTACGCCCAAGGGGCGGAATGCCGATGCCAACCCCCTTGATGATTGGACCCGAGAGACATTGGACAAGGCGGCCGGCGTGCTTGGTTGCCAGGCGCTGTATCCGTTTGCTGGCCCTCCCTATTATCCGTTCCAACAATGGGCGTTGAAGGCGGGCGGGGTCTTTGCTTCGCCAACCGGCCCCTTGATCCATCCTCAATTCGGCCTTTGGCATGCTTACCGGGGGGCCTTGATTTTCGAACAACGCCTTACGCTTGAGGCGCCGCCCAACCACGCTAGCCCCTGCGAGGATTGTGCGGACAAGCCCTGTCTCAGCGCCTGTCCGGCTGACGCATTCGTGACCGGCCGCTATGATGTTCCGGCCTGCGTCGGCCATGTCGTATCCGTGGCGGGGACCGAATGCCGGCAAGGCGGTTGCCTGGCGCGGCGCGCCTGTCCGGTCGGCAGAGAATACCTCTACCGGCCCGATCAGGCACAGTTCCATATGGCAAAATATCTCAAGGCGCAGGGTTCCCTGGAATAAAGTCGCGAAACCTGTTTACACGCCGGTGTTTCCCGACATATTACACGCGTTATGAATGAACTGGCCTTTACCAAGATGCATGGGTTGGGCAACGATTTCGTTGTCCTGGACACCCGGAAGACGCCCGTCGATTTCGATGCGGTGAGCGCACGCGCTATTTCCGACCGGCGCTTAGGCATCGGTTGCGATCAAATTTTAATTATCGAAGCCGCCGACAGTGACGCCGAAATTTTTATGCGCATCCTCAACGCCGACGGCAGCGAGGCTGAGGCCTGCGGTAACGGGACCCGTTGCGTCGCCGCCCTGATGATGGCGGAAACCGGCAACGCCAACGCCCTGATCGAAACCCGGGCCGGATTGCTTCGCGCCGAATCCGTTGATGACGGCAATTTCGCCGTCGATATGGGTCCGGTCAATCTGGAATGGCAGGCGATCCCGTTGGCCGAAGAAGCCGACACCCTGCACTTGGATGTATCCGTAGGCGAACTGTCCGACCCGGTCGGCGTCAACGTCGGCAACCCGCACGCCGTTTTCTTCGTCGATGACGCCACCGCCGTGCCGTTGCCGGAATTGGGTCCCCAAATCGAAACCCATGCGTTGTTTCCTGAACGCACCAATGTCGAAGTGGCGCAAATCATGGGTGACGGCAGTATCCGGCTCAGGGTTTGGGAGCGTGGCGTCGGCATTACCCGGGCTTGCGGGTCCGGCGCATGCGCCACCGCCGTCGCCGCCAACCGCCGGGAATTGGCTGGGCGCAGCGCCACCGTCATCCTGGACGGCGGCGTCTTGGGGATCGACTGGCAGGACGACAACCACGTCATCATGACCGGCCCGGTAGCGACCAGCTATGCCGGCGTCATCGATGCGTCGTTGTTCGTGTAGGGGAGGAGGAATGGGTACGCCTAAAGTCATTACCTTGGGCTGCCGCCTGAACACGTTTGAATCCGAAGTCATGCGTGAGATCGGTGCAGACGCCGGACTGGACGACGCCATTATCATCAACACCTGCGCGGTTACCGCCGAAGCCGAACGTCAGGCCCGCCAGACCATTCGCCGTGCCAAACGCGATAACCCCGATGCCCGTATCATCGTCACCGGTTGTGCTGCGCAATTGAACGCCGACGCCTTCGCCGCCATGGCGGAGGTTGACCGCGTACTCGGCAACGAGGAAAAGCTCGACCCCGCCGTCCTTGCCGGTGACGGCGCCCCGGTGCAGGTGGCCGACATCATGACGGTCAAGGAAACCGCGCCGCCTGTCATCAGCGGGCTTGAAGGCCGCACCCGCGCCTTCGTGCAAATTCAACAAGGCTGCGATCACCGCTGCACCTACTGCATCATCCCCTTCGCCCGAGGGCCTAACCGCTCCGTCGCCATCGACGCTATTATTGCCCAGGTCCGGGGCTTGGTGGACGCCAGGTATCTAGAGGTGGTGCTGACCGGCGTCGATATTTGTTCCTACGGCGCCGATGTCAGCGGCACCCCCGATTTGGCGGGGCTGATTTCCCAATTATTGGCGGCGGTGCCGGGTTTGGCTCGTTTGCGCCTTAGCACCGTCGACCCGGCGGTGGTCGATGAGGCGTTGATCAGGCTGCTGGCCGAGGAAGAACGCCTGATGCCGCATCTGCACCTCAGCCTGCAAGCCATGGACGATGTGGTCCTGAAGCGGATGAAGCGCCGTCATGCGCGCCACGATGCCTTCGATGTCGTCGCCCGCGCCCGCGCCGTGCGCCCCGATACCGTATTCGGCGCCGACCTGATCGCCGGCTTTCCCACCGAAACCGAACCGATGTTTGAAAACACGCTGGCCGCTGTTGGCGATCTGGATTTGGCCTATCTGCATGTCTTTCCCTATTCACCTAGGCCGGGAACTCCCGCCGCCCGCATGCCCCAGGTCGATGCCAAGGTCCGAAAAGGTCGCGCCGGCAGGCTGCGATTGGCCGGTGAGGCGGGTCTCAAACGGTTCCTGGAAAGCCGTACCGGAACCACCGCCCAGGTTCTAGTTGAAAAAGACGGGCACGGTCTAAGCCAGCACTATGCGCCGGTTCGCCTTGATTTTTCCGCCCCCATCGGCGCCATCGTCGATGCCCGCGTGACCGCCGCCGGTGACGATTACCTGATCGCCAGTAAGGCGGCATGAGCCAGGATCCATGACAAAGGACGCAGCGCCAGATCGAAAAGCCGGCTTGCTGCACGGTCTCGCCCGCTCGTCGGCGAAGTTAACCAGTGGCATTACCGGCCTATTCACCAAGCGCAAGTTGGACCGGGACGCCCTGGACGGGCTGGAAGAATTGCTGATTACCAGTGATCTGGGCGTTGCCACCGCCAGCCAGCTTACGCAATCCCTGGCCGCCCAACGCCTGGACAAGGAAGCAACTGCCGATGAGGTCAAGGGATTCCTGGCCGACGAAATCGCCGCCATCCTCACCCCGGTGGCCCGGCCCCTGGTTCTTGACCCGGCCATCAAGCCTTATGTGGTGCTGGTCTGTGGCGTCAACGGCAGCGGCAAGACGACCACCATCGCCAAGCTGGCCAACCAATGGCGGAGGGCGGGCAAATCGGTGATGTTGGCCGCCGGCGATACCTTCCGTGCCGCCGCCATCGAACAGCTTCAGATTTGGGGGGCCAGGGCGGGGTGCACGGTGATCGCAGGTAAAACCGGCGACGATGCTGCGGGGCTTGTATTCGACGCTATCAAACGCGCGTCTGAAGAACACGCCGATATCTTGATCGTGGACACCGCAGGACGCTTGCAGAACAAGCAGGACCTGATGGCGGAACTAGAAAAAATTATTCGCGTCATGCGCAAGGTCGATGCGACCGCGCCCCATTCGTCCCTGTTGGTGATGGACGCCACCGTCGGCCAGAACGCCCATTCCCAGGTCGAAATCTTTAAAGAAGCCGTCGATGTGTCGGGCCTGATCGTGACCAAACTGGATGGCTCGGCCCGGGGCGGCGTGGTCGTCGCGCTGGCTGAAAAATTTGGGCTTCCCGTTCATGCCATCGGCGTCGGCGAAGGCATGAACGACATGCAGCCCTTCGATGCCCGCGCCTTTTCCCGCGCCCTGGTGGGGTTGAAGAGCTAGCGTCCCGGGTTTCAATAACATGATCTACTTCGCTATGGGCCGTAACCATGATGACAGGGACTGCGAAATTATAGCTTTTCGCATCCCTGCGAATTTTTTTTAAGCAACCCAATGCCGTCAAAATCGGGCGCCCAGTCTATTAGAACGATGTCGGGTTCCTTTTCGTTAAACTTCTCAAACCCTAAATCTGGAGTGACGGCGTCATAAATTCTTTGGAACCCCAACTCGCGAAGCATTTCTCTAAACAGCGCCCTCATGGGTTGATGTTTCTCAACGATCAAAGCCGATAGATGAGAGAGATCAAAACTTTTCATAGGCATCACATCGTGCGCTGTTTGTAAGGTTTATGTAAGGAATACTATACAAAAAGGAATAGTGATAAAATTGGGGAATTACCCTAATTCCGCCTCCACCCTGGCTTATGTGATCTCAAGGCGGCTGAGGGTGTCGTCTGTTTCGGCGACCAGGATTTTCACCAAATCCGCCGCCGGCAACGATTTCGACATCGCCGCCGCCTGGCCCGACCATAACGACATGAAATCTTCTTTCCCGGCGTCGGCGCTGGCTTTGCGTAACGGCCCGGTCAGCGTGTTGTTGATGGGGAAATCGGGGAACATGGCGTCCTTGCCCAACATATCGCGAATGTACCGGTTATCCAGGCCCCTCGCCGGACGCCCGGAAAAAGCCGCGGTGATGCGGGTATCGTCATCGCCGGCGTTAATCAGGGCGCGGCGGTAGACATCATGGGCCGCCGATTCTGGACAAGTGAGAAACGCGGTTCCCATTTGCACTCCTTGGGCCCCTAATGCCAGCGCCGCGGCAATGCCGCGGCCGTCGGCGATACCGCCGGATGCGATTACCGGCACAGAGACGGCGTCGACGATTTGCGGCACCAGGGCAAAGTTGCCGACGCAACCGGCTTCAAAGGACGCCTGAAAGGTGCCGCGATGGCCGCCGGCCTCAAACCCCTGGGCGACGACGGCATCGCAACCGCCCTGTTCCAGCCACCGGGCCTCCTTGACGGTGGTGGCTGAACTGAGAACCACCGCGCCGGTGGCCTTGACCGCCCGAACGGCGTCGGGGCTGGGCAGCCCGAAATGAAAACTGACGATAGGCGGAGACGCCGCCAACACGGCGTCCAACATTTCTTCGTTGAAGCTGGGCGCCGATGGGACCGCCGCCGGCACCTCACCCAAGCCGAATTCATCGTAATAGGGTTTGAGGGCGTCCCGCATTTTCTCGCCCCGGACGGAATCCTGGCCCGGTTCTTCGTGGGTGAAGAAATTGACGTTATAGGCCCCGTTGGTGGCGCCGCGCACCGTTGCGCATTGATCGGCAAATTGATCGGGTGACATGAAGGCGCAGCCGAGCGAGCCGAGACCGCCCACGTTGGAGACGGCGGCGGCCAGTTCCGGCGTGGTTGAGCCGGCCATGGGCGCCTGGATGATGGGCACTTGTATCCCTAGTATTTCGGTCAGCTTGTTGGATTTCCAGGACACGGGTAGGCTCCTTCTCAATCTTGGCCTTATACGGGGACGGAAACAGAAACAGAGTCTGTCACCGCCGGTCAGCGTTTGCAACGATCCGGGAGGGGCGGCGTGGAACTGCAACTGCATCTGGTGTTTCTGGTACTGCTGGCGGCGGTGCTGCACGCCAGTTGGAATGCCGTCGTCAAATCGTCGGGCGATCGATTTTTGTCGTTCACCGCCATTCGCGGTACCGGCACCATGATCGCCTGCTTGTTGGCGGCGTTCGTGCCGTTACCGGCGGCCGAGTCCTGGCCGTACCTGGTGGCCGGGTGGGCCATTCACAATTGTTATTACGTGGTCTTGTTGCAGGCCTATCGATTCGGCGATTTAAGCCACGTGTATCCATTGGCCCGTGGCATCGCGCCGGTGATGGTGGTGGTGTTGGCCGCCGTGTTTGTTGGCGAGGTGCCAACCACCGGCGCCTCAATAGGAATTATGCTGGTCTCGGTAGGGATCATCAGCCTGATGTTCTCCGGTTCGGGCGGCCAGGGGGAAAGCCTGAAGCCGGTGATCCTGGCAGTGGCCACCGGTCTATTTATCGCCGGCTATACGGTCGTTGACGGGATCGGCATCCGGCTCGGCGAAACGCTGTTTGGGTATATCGTGTGGCTGAATGTGGGTGAGGGGGTCCCGTTCATGATCGCCGCCTTGGTGATGAAACCGGCGGAGGTGGGTCCGTTCCTGAAACAGCATTGGCCGCGGACCACCGGCACCGGGTTGTTGGTGGTGATGGCCTATGGATTGGTGCTGTACGCGCTGAGCCAAGGTGCCATGGCCCATATATCGGCGCTGCGCGAGACATCGGTGCTGTTTGCGGTGCTGATCGGGGTGGTGTTCCTAGGCGAGCCCTTGGGCTGGCGGCGGATTGCGGCGGCGGCGGTGATCACCGCTGGCGTCGTGCTGCTGCAAGTCTCTTGAGGGAACGGCGATCTAAATCTTGATGTTTAGGTAAAAACCGCGCGGTACGTTGTCTCTGAGCGGCTGATCGGAACCCAGAATTTGGTTGAGGCGGGTCAGCCCGTCGCGTTCCTCGGTCGAGGGTTTCTGCTGGATCGATTCCGATTGATAGACGCTGGGCCGTTTGGCCACCTGCGACACATTTGAAAAGACATCACTCATATAAAATGCGATTCAACGCGAGGGAAACCGTGGGTTACGGGGGGCGAGTCTGACGCGCCGCCGCCCGGCCGCAGTTATGGAGCCTCGACGAAATCAACGCGCGCTTGGGCCTAGCCCCGATTATGGACAAAGATGCCCGAGCGATTAGAGAACTGGAACAACGCTTGGGGATACCAAAGGCAACCATGTAGGGTGATGGGGGCATTACACCGGCCCACTAACCAGCACCCCGACCCGTGCCGGTGGCCCCATGGCTAGTTACGCAGTTTTTCTAGTTCTTCCAATACATTTAACCAAAATTTCTTACCTTTCTCATCACCCTTAGATGCAGCATCATCTGCCCTCATCTGGGCAAAAAATGTCGCCATCGAATCAAATTCTTTCAACAATTTCATTACCTCAGTCGATACATCTAGCCCCTCGCCAGCGTTCTTTGGCGGGGCTATACCACAGCAAGCCTCCAGGAATTTTGAGATGGCGGCAACCGCTTCCGGATGGTCGCTGTTTATAACATGGCCCGTATTTTCCAATTGGATATTCTTGGACCCTCCGTTATCGCGCCTAATGTTGCACCCCGTGCCATACCATCTGTCTTTTTTTCCAACGATGTTCAAAACGGCAACGCCGCTTGGTGCCAAGGGACTGCCAGGGGACGTAGAAAAGCCATGGGTGAATTTACAAGCGGTCGCCACAAGGATATGAGCGATGAAGCCGTCGTAATGGAACCCGGAGGCCGCAAAGGCTCCCTCGCTGAAGCCCATCAAAATAAGCCGTTTCTGATCGATCCAGGGCAGCTTCTTGACCTGATGCAAGGCGTAAAGCGCTTCACGGGTGCGCATCTTCATTCGGTAATCAATAGTGCGACTTATTCCCCGGCCGCAATAGATTTTTCGGCCCGGGCGTAGAAAACTATTTGGCGCAAAAAATGCGAATCCGAACTCACTAAAAAACTCTGCCCAACCGTTAACATGTTGAGATCCGCTGCAGTTATGAAGGTAAATGACGGCTGGAATCTTTACCCCGGGTTTCAAGTAATCCCGGGCAATCCGCTTGCCCGGTTCCATGGGGCCCTTTTGACCGAATGACACTTGCTCCATTGTCCCGGACAGCGTCGCAGAACCCGGAAGGAAATGGTGGGCGCCCTCCCAGGTGGCGACGACTTCCGGTGGGGGATCGTTGACATCGAATGCGTCCGCCGTGGGTATGGCTAACCCCCCCAAAAACAGGGACAGGATAAGGACAGGAAAGACGAGCAGTCGTTTCATAAACCGACATTTCCCAAGTAATCTTCAAACTCATTGCTATCCTCTTCCTCAGTAAAACCACAGGCAGTCTCTAGTCTATTCATCATACTCCCTAATGGTCCGACGAACTCTGTGGTGAGGATGTATGTTAGGACGTTCTCTGGTTCCATACCCTCAGTCTCTCCATGGCAATACCTACAAAGCAGTACTAGATTTCCTTTTTGATTGAATGACGCTTGTTTTTCCTCTGGTGCATTTCCTAAAGGCCTCATGTGCGCCCGTTCTATATTCATGTTATTCCCACAGGCGAAACAACAGGGTTTGTTCAGCGCGGATTCCGGTATCTCTTTATGTACTTGGAGCTAAGTACGCCAGTGTCCTAAAATACTATAAGGCGGTGGCGTGCCTTTTTGATTGTTCTTTCCCATTATCCTCTAGCCTTTAATGAACCCTCACAAGGTGAAGTGATTTCGATTTTATAAGGCAATCCGAAAAAAAAGAAAAAATATCCGTTAACTTCCGAACAATGGTAGACTCGACCCTTCCGATTTTTCATATTTGTTTTTCAGCATCCAGGGGGATGGATGAACAAAGACAACAACCTCGACCATGAATTCCTTGAACTGCGCCCCAGCGACGAGGCCGAGC
>PTLL01000030.1 GCA_002938315.1 Alphaproteobacteria bacterium MarineAlpha3_Bin2
CGAACGCCGTACCCACCAAGCCAAGGTCTTATCGGGTGGTGAGAGGCGGCTGTTGGAAATCTCCCGCGCCTTGGTCATGGAGCCGGAAATCCTGTTGGTAGACGAACCTTCCATCGGTTTGGAACCGCGTTTCATCGACATGGTGTTCGAAATCCTGGATGACCTTCAAAACAATGAAGGCAAAACCATCATCATGGTCGAACAGAACGCCAAAAAGGGGCTTGAGTTCGCCGATATCGGCTATGTCCTGGTGGCCGGGGAAACGGCGATTGCCGGGCTAGGCGACGAACTTTTGGAAAACCCCGAGGTCGGGCGGCTGTTCCTGGGTGGTTAAGGATTCCGTGCGGAATCCCGGGGCGGCTGTTTCGACCCCCACTTAAATCAAGTTCAGCACCAAATACACCACCAACAGCGACACCGCCCAATAGACCATAGAGCCGGCTTGGATAGTCCTGGCCATTACCCCCTTTGGACCGAGATAACGGTATACTTTGGCGATGCCCAGGTTGAGGGTATTCAGGAAGGCGCCGCGGAGGCCCTGATCCATTGGCCCGAATAGGCCGATCAGCTTCCTGATCGCCCGGGGCAGGAACCAGCGGTAGGACCACTCGGCATCGATGTTGACGCCGGGAAGCTCCGGCGGGTATAGGCCGGTCAACTTGAGGAAGGTAAAGGCCAGGGCCGAGAAGAACAGCAGTTGGCTCTGGGTCAGGATATGGGCGGCGGTGTAGGGGACGTAATCCACCGGGAAAGGCAGGAGGGCATACAAGGGTTCGGGATAGATACCAAGGAACACGCAGACAAAGGCCGCCAGGAACATGGCCAACAGCATGTTGGGGGGGGCCTCCTGGGTCCTGATTCCGGAATCGTGGGCGAAGAAGGCGAAGAAGGGGATCTTGATGCCGGAATGATGGAACACGCCGGCCGACGCGAACAACAACACCAGCCAGACCCAGGAATGCCCCTCATGGATGGCTGCCGACAGAATCATGGATTTTGAGATGAACCCGGAGAACAAAGGGAACGCCGAAATCGAGGCGGCGCCAATGATGCAGAATGTCGCCGTCAGCGGCATGCTCTTATAGAGCCCGCCGAGCTCCGAGCCGTTGATCTTGCCGGTCCGGAACAACACCGCCCCCATCGACATGAACAAAAGTGCCTTGTAAATGATGTGGGCGAAGGCGTGGGCGGCGGCGCCGTTCAATGCCAGCTCTGTACCGATCCCGATCCCCGTGACCATGAACCCGACCTGGTTGATCAGGCTGTAGGACAAGACGCGTCTAAGGTCGTTCTCAATGACCGCGTAGAAGATGGGGAACATGGTCATGGTGGCGCCGATGTAGACGAGGATTTCGGTGCCTGCGTAGCCACGCGCCAAAGTGTAAACGGCGAGCTTGGTGGTGAAAGCGCTAAGGAAGATGGCGCCGGTCGGGGTCGCTTCCGGATAAGCATCGGTCAGCCAGTTGTGCAGGAAAGGGAACGCGCACTTGATTCCGAAGGCGAGAAAGATCAGCCACCCACCGGGTGAGTTCAGGCCGATGAAATCGAAAGCGAGGGAGCCGGTCTCGTGGATTCGGATGAGGGCGCCGGCCAGCAGAATAACGCCGGACATGACCTGGATCACCAAGTAACGGATGGCCGTCTTTTGCGCCCGTTCGGTTCGGCGCGCCAAAATTAGGAAAACGGATGTAATGGCGGTCATTTCCCAGAACAGGAACAGGCTGATCAGATCGCCCGAGAAAAGGGCGCCGATGGAACTGCCGGCATAGAGGATGCCGGCCACATGCTGAGTGGTGTCACGAACATGCAACGCGTAAAGAAGACCGATTAGCGCCGCTAGGTGAAAGACCCAGCCGAACACCACGCTTAATTTGTCGACCCGTGTCAGGGTGAGGGTGTAGTCAAAAAGCTCGAACGTGTTGTAGGCGCCCGTGGGCAGGTAATAGAGGTTGACGGCGCCGACAATGGGAATCGACAGCAAGATGACTTGTCGCAGCGTACCGCGGGTCACCCCAGCCAATGCGGCACCTATATAGAAGATTAGGAAGGGCGCGACACTACTCATCGTAATAGTCTTCCTTCCGCATCAGGATTTTGCGCATCTCCTTGGCCGCTAGCACCAGGAACATGCACATGACGAAACCGTAAATGGCGTAAAACCCGAAAAACTCTTCCCAGGGATGATCGACATAGCGTTTCACGAAGAAATCCAGGCCAAAGGTGACAATGCACACGGCGACAAGGGCGTAAATGAGTCGCTTGACGTTCTTGGGGTTATCGAAAATATGGGCCCGTTCCAATGGTGTTGCCGGCGCGTTCTTTTTAGCCTTCACCGATGTCTTCCGGGGCTTTTTCTTTACCGATTTTTTCTTCTTCTCAGTCATTTCGCTCACCCTATGGCGCGACGATAAGCCGCATCAGGTTGTAAACGGGGTCGGGATAAAAAAACAAAATCAGGCATCCGGCCGAGGTTATTGAAATGGCGATCAGGCAGGCTAGCGGTGCCTCTTTGATCTGCCGTGGCTGCTTGCGGTCAAAACGATGATCATGGTCCGAGTCGTGTTCGTGGTGGGCCTGGGGCTCTGGGTTGTCCTCGGCGCCGGCGAAAAACCCCTTGAACGGGATTTCCAGTAAATAGGCGACGTTCAATAACGAGCTGACCATCAACACGCCGACGATCACGAGATGTCCGGACTCAAGCGCGCCCAAGGCCAGATACCATTTACTCCACAAGCCGCCCATCGGCGGCAGGCCGATAATCGACAGGCTGCCGATTAAAAAGGCCGCTGTGGTCAACGGCATGACCCGTCCGATGCCATGCATGTGGCTGATTTCGGTCTTGTGGGCGGCAACAATGTAGGCGCCGGCGCAGAAAAACAGCGTGATCTTACCGAATGCATGCATGGCAATATGCATGCCGCCGCCGATCACGCCGAGGTCGCTGGCCAACATGGCGCCGAGGATGATGTAGGAAAGCTGGCTAATGGTCGAATAGGCCAACCGGGCCTTTAAGTTGTCTTTGGACATGGCGACCAGGGATGCAATCAAAACCGTTGCCGCCGCCAGATAGAGAAACCATTGGCTGGCCTCGATGGAAAACAAGAAATCGACGCCAAAGATATAGACCGCCACCTTGAGGACGGTGAACACCCCTGCCTTGACCACTGCCACCGCATGCAGAAGGGCGGATACCGGTGTCGGCGCTACCATGGCGGCGGGTAGCCACCGGTGGAAAGGCATCAACGCCGCTTTGCCGATCCCAAATACATAAAGCCCGAGAAGGATCGCTGCTGTCAGCCCGCCAACCTTGCCGTTCAAGATTCCGCCCTGGGTGAAATCAAGCGTTCCGACCAAGGACCAGGTCCAGATAATGGCGACCAATTGAAATGCGATGGAGGTGGTGAGCAAAATTCCCAAATACACCCGCCCGGCGCGTTTGGCCTCGGGGGTTCCGTGGTGGGTGACAAGGGGGAAGGTGGAAATTGTCAGGACTTCATAGAAAACAAATAACGTCAGCATATTACCGGCAAAGGCGATTCCGATGGCGGCGCCGATGGCGATCGCGAAAAGCACATAAAACCGGGTTTGATTCTGTTCATCGTGACCGCGCATGTAGCCGATGGAATAGACCGTGGTGATGATCCACAGAAAACTGACAATCGCGGCAAAAATCATTCCTAACGGTTCGACGGTGAAAGCGATGGCGAGGCCGGGCAACATCTCGAATAAGATGACTGACGGCTGCGCGCCCCCGGCAACGACGGGATAAATACTAGACACCAAATAGAAAAGTATCGCCCCGGTGATCAACGTTATCGTTTCGCGGATGTTTGGGTTGGCCCAAGTCAACGGAATCAGCGCTGCGCCAAGAAAAGGCACTAGGATGGATAAAAGAATTGTTTGTTCGGGGCTCATTGAATGCCGCCTAACAAGGTTTCAGCCGCGCCGGTGGTGATGTCCAAGGTTAAGGTGGCGTCGATGCCGAAATAATATGACATCCCGATCATCACCCACATCGGTACCAGCATTGAAAGTGGCGCTTCACTAATCTCGGCAGCGCCCTTGGGCGGCGGCTTAAAGTATGCGGCCTCGACAACGCGCCAAATGTAGATGACCGCCAGCAGCGAGCTGACCAGGATCACCGCCACCGCCCCCCACCAACCTTTTTCAAGCGCTGCCTGGATCAGGTGCCATTTGGAAATAAATCCCGCCGTCAACGGCATTCCGATCAGACCGAATCCGCCAGCGACGAACGCCGCCATGGTTAATGGCATCCGCTTGGCCAATCCTTCCATATCTTCGACCTGGACCGAGGAAAGGCGAAAAAACACACACCCCATAACCATGAACAATCCGCCCTTCATCAGGGCGTGATTGAACAAATGTACAAGGCCAGCGGTCATACCGATGACCGACGCCATGGATAGACCAAGGATCATGTAACCGATTTGGGCAATCGAGGAATAGGCCAACAACCGTTTGACGTTGGATTGGTAGATGGCGACCGCGGATCCCCCGATCATGGCGGCAACGGCAAGGACCACCAACAATTCCTGAAGGCCAAAATCATCGATTAACACGCTGCCGCCGAAGACCGTGAAAAGAATTCGGGCCAAGGCATAGACCGCGACCTTGGTGCCCGTTGACGCCAAAAATGCCGACACCGCCGACGGCGCATAGGCGTAGGCGTTGGGCAACCACAGGTGCAACGGAAACAATGCCAGCTTCAAACTCAGGCCGACGCACAGGAACGCCAACGCCACCATCACGGTTCGGTTGTCGGTAAGGTTCGGTATCAGGGTCGCCAGATCGACCATGTTCAGGGTGCCCGTCACCTGGTACATCATGCCGACGCCGATGATGTAGAAGGTGGCGCCGATGGTGCCCATGATCAGATAACGATAGGCCGCAACCAGTGCCCTGCGGTCGCGGGAGAGGCTGATCATCACGTAAGACGACAGCGAGGAAATCTCCAAAAACACGAACAGGTTGAAAACGTCGCCGGTGATGGCGATACCCAACAGCCCGGCAAGGTTTAACAAATACATGCAATAGAACAGGTAAATTCGGGGCTCTTCAATTTCCGCGGGGATGCTGGCCCGGGCATAGGGCATCACCACCGAACCGATCAGGGTGACAAGGACCAGCACGAAGGCATTGGCGAGATCGATGCGGTATTCAATACCCCAGGGCGCCGGCCAACTGCCCAGCGCGTAGGTGATCGTTCCGGTTTCCAGCACCCGGCCCAGCAGAACCATGGCAATCGCCAGCAACGCCCATGTTATCACCGTGGCAATCATCCAGGCGGCGCCAGGCCGGCGCAGCACCACGCAAAGCGGCGCCGCCAATAGTGCCAGCACCACTTGTAATGCCGGAAGATGGCTGGAGAAAGCGGCGGCCATCAAGGTTCACCATCCTGATTCTCGAAATCGTCATCCTCAATGGTGCCGTAGGCGTCACGAATGCGGACCACCAAGGCCAATCCCAAGGCCGTGGTCGCCACGCCGACGACGATGGCGGTCAGGATCAGGACGTGGGGCAGGGGGTTGGAATAGGTGGTGATGCCCTCGGCCAAAATCGGCGCCGTGCCACCCTTGACTTTGGCCATGGTGATGTAAAACACGAACACCGAAACCTGAAAGATATTCAGGCCGACAATTTTTTTGACCAGGTTGTCATGGGCGATGACGATATAAAATCCGGTCATCATCAACACGATGACGATCCAATAATTGATCAGGCCAATTAATTCCATGGCTCAGTGTTCCTGGTGGGCGAAGGTAAAGAAGATAGAAATCATCGCCGCCGCCACGGTTAAACCGACGCCGAATTCGACCAACAGAATGCCTAAGTGCTGGCCACTGACGGGATTGGCGGCCAGGACCGAATAATCAAGGAAATTGCCTCCCAAAAACAAACCAGCGACGCCGACGCCCGTATATAAAAGAACACCAAAGACCAGGAACAGACGCGTCGTCCGGGCCGGAATCATGGTGCGGGCGGTATCGATATCGAAGATCAACGCGTACAGGATAAAGCCGGAAGCGAAGATCACCCCGGCCTGAAAGCCGCCGCCAGGGCCGAAATCACCATGCCATTGAACGTAAAGGGCAAACAACAGGATCACCGGGATCAACAGTTTGGAGCCGACGCGCAAAATAACGTTGGTTCTCATGCTTTCGTGCAATTCCCCGACCAACATGCGATGGCTTCTCCGCCGTCCGAACTGGGGCCGCCCGATGATCAACAACACCCCAATGGCGGCGGTGAAGATCACGAAAACCTCTCCTAAGGTGTCATAGCCGCGATAGCTAGCCAGCACCGATGTCACCACATTGGGCAGGCCGATTTCCTGGCCCGATTTTTCCAGGTAATAAGGTGCGACATGATGGTGTATGGCCGCCGTGGGATCGCCGAACGGCGGCATGTCCAAGGTTCCGTAAACCAGGACGCAGCCGGTCACCACCACCAACACCAACGCCCACTTCGAACCACCCGACTTCTCAACCCTTTCCTCACTGCTGGTCAACGCCAGGGTGCCCAGCATCAATACCGTTGAGATGCCGGCGCCGACGGCGGCTTCGGTAAAGGCGACATCGACGGCGTCCAAAATCACATACAGGACGGCCGCCGTAAGGCTGAATAATCCAGTCAACATGACCACGGCAAATAGATTCCGAAGCCGCGCCACGGCGAAACCGATCACCGCCATGAACCCCATCAACGAAAGGACGATTATGTTTTCGATGACGAATTTCCTTGGCCGGACTCATCTTCGGGCGTTTCATCGCCACGGGGACGGACACCGCCATGCAGCGCCGCGCGCGCCAGGGCATGGGTCGCCGTCGGGCTGGTATAGAGAATGAAACCAATGATCAGGGCCAACTTAATGGTGACGATGGTAAAACCTGCCTGGATCATCAAGCCGGACATCACCCCGCCGACGCCCATGGTGTCGATGATGCCAGCCCCGTGCATGCGCGTGAACACATCCGGAAGCCGAACCACGCCAATGCCGCCGATCACAAGAAACGCCGAACCGACGAACAGCAGCCCCCAACTGAGGATTTCCAGAGCAATATCCATCAGATATCTCCCAGCTCGTCGCCGCCGGTCGGTCGGCCCATGTGGGAAAATTCGACATATTTGGAAACCGCGATGGTGCCGATGAAGTTAATCAGCGCATAGACCAGTGCCAGGTCCAAAAATTCTGGCCGCTCACTCAAAAAGCCATATACGGAAATCAACACCACGGTTAGGGTGCCGAAGGCGTTAACCGCCAAAATCCGGTCATAGACCGTCGGTCCCTTGATGGATCGGAAAACCGCCAGCGCCATGGTCACCAGGACGGCAAGTGCAACGGCGGCCATCATTACGAATGTTCTCCGGTGTTGGCATTGGGGTTAGGGTTGTCAGTATCCGGGTGGGCCTCCACATTTGTGACCCGGCGGTCCATCTCACCGGTTTTAAGGTCCATGGCGGCATCCGTGGTCAAGGCATGAACAGTCAGATTATCCTTATCGATTTCGATCGTCACCGTGCCCGGAGTCAAGGTGATGGAATTGCCGTAAATCACGTGCCCCAATTCGGTTTTCTGTGTCGCCGTTACGCCAATAACCGTGGGATGGATCGGCATTTTCCGGGCCATGATCACCCGGGCGATGGCAATGTTGGCCAGGACGATTTCCTTGAGCAGCCACTGCCAGTACAGAATCGCCCGGAAGGTCAGGTGAATGGGGTGGCCTTCGTGATCGATCACGTCCATGCGGTGCGCGATCCAGACGACGGCAACCACCGAAGCGATGCCGAGGCTGAGCAAAAGGGCGGTGAAAAAGCCCGACAGCAACAGCCATAGACCGAACAGGACCAGCCCCAAACTTATCGCATGCAGCAAAATCTAACGCCTCCCGAAAGGACGATCCGGTTGATCCAAATTATTAGCAGTGAGGATAATTTCACCGCCCCTAAGTGGCTAGAGAAAAATTAGTTTATTTAGGACCTTATGTGGGAAATCCGGAATATTTATAGAACCCTTGTGAATGCCCCTAGGATTAGGCTATGTCTTTGTCATGAAACGCAAATTTCAACTCTTTTCGGCCCTGTTGCTATTATTGTTTGTTGTCCCCTGGCCATTAGCGCATGCCCAGGAACCAAAACAGGGGATCAGGCAGAATACATTCGTATGGGACACGGTAAATATTGTCACCGATTCGGGGCGACGCCATCCGTTCAGGGTTGAAATGGCGATCACGCAAAATCAACAGTCCCAGGGCCTGCAATGGCGGAAGAGCCTGGCTAACGATGCCGGCATGCTATTTGATTTCGGCGCCATGAAGGCGACTGGGTTTTGGATGAAAAACACCTATGTATCCCTGGACATACTTTTCATCGGCGCTGGTGGAAAAATTGTTAAAATCGTCCGTAATACGACGCCATTGTCGTTAGACATTATCGCTCCGGATGATCCGGTTAGGGCGGTCCTGGAAGTTAAGGCAGGGACGGCGGTGCGTCTTGGCATCCAAACCGGTGACACGGTTGAACACAGGATTTTTTAATAAGCCAACCCCGCGGACTTGCGTCCATCCCGCCTAACCCTTACCTTCCGCGTTACCGGGACAACTTGGCGGGGCGTGGCGCAGTCTGGTAGCGCACCTGCTTTGGGAGCAGGGGGTCGGAGGTTCGAATCCTCTCGCCCCGACCATTTTCCAAGGGAATTAGCGATATGACCGAAGTTCGAATTTTCAAACCAGCTAGGTCGGCCATGCAGTCCGGGCGTCAAAACGTCAAACGTTGGGTGCTTGAATTCGAACCGGAATCGGCCAAACAAACTGACCCCCTGATGGGCTGGGTTGGTTCCTCTGATACCAGTGGCCAAGTCCGCCTGGAGTTCGATAGCAAGGAAGAGGCCTTGGCCTTCGCCCAGAAGAACAAATTGACCGCGCGCGTACAGAATCCAAAGCCCAGACGCATAAAGTACAAGAATTACGCCGATAATTTCAGTTTCCATCGGACGTTCTAGATTCAATCTATTTGTTTATGGGCGCCCGTAGCTCAACCGGATAGAGCGCGGGATTTCTAATCCCGAGGTTGCAGGTTCGAGTCCTGCCGGGCGTACCAATTAAATCTCTTTGTTAAATTACCCATGCGGGAACAATGTCGAACGCAATACAGATGCGTTCCAGGTTTTCCGAAAACGGAATGACCCGGTGGGGCAGCGACGAGGGGAAAAGAACCAGGCGCCCGGGCTGGGTCGTGACAGCCTGGCGGGGATAATCGTCGCGGAAAATGGGCAGGTCGTACCCATGCAGGGTGAACTCGATATTGCCGGCGTCATCCTTATTCTCAGCCGGTACCCGAACGTAGAAACTTCCGCTCATCCAACCTTCATGAACATGGGCGGAAATCTCACCACCTTTCCGGCTAATTTCCGTTGACGACGTTTTTCTTCCCTATTCATTTTTGAGAACATTTCACGGCAAATCCCCCTATGCGTTAAAGCCCCAAGAATATTCTGAGACGCTCCGCCGGGATCACCTCAAAATCATCCAAGAACGGAAGCCTATGGCCAATATTTATGGCTTTGAGAGATCTGGCGGATTTGAGCACATTCAGTCAGTTCTTAGATTACCCCTATCCGATGATGGCGAAACCGTTAACCATATCGTCGTGATTGTTGAATTGACCGACAAGGGGGTTGATCACTGGGAGCACCCTGCTAATCGCACTGACGTCTCGTCTTAATGCCCGATCCTGACTCAAAGGGGAATTTCATTGGTTTGCAGTATTTAATGGTGGGAGCCTTGCTCCCGCTTGGAAGCATCTAAAAAGGCAAGAGTCTCTATTTCGTGAACACCGACGATGACGTTGTCGTTCAGGGCATCGAAAACCAGCCAACGCTTTTGTTGGCCATCCTTTTTGGCGACAAAGTGCATGTTTAATGAATTGTCTTTCAACATGTCATTGATTCCATAACCTTTGATCAAGGTTGCCATGTCTGATCTCCTCTACGGGCATTGGCCACCAAGATTCCACATGTTCGGTTCGGCCATGAAAGCCACCGTACTGGAAAATTGTTTCCGGGATATCGCCGCCCGGTGTCAATGTGTTGCATTGTGTGTCAAAGAGGGCGTGCGGATATGAGCCATTTTCCACATGGTGCCAAGTGGAAAATAATCGAAGCACCAGTCTTGGTTAATTTCTCGTTTTGAGCCTGGCCGGCAATTCGACGGTTGAAAAATTTGGACGGTTGATGAGCTTTTCGACCGTATCCAAAAAATGGGGAACGGAAATGGGTTTGGGGACATAGCCGTCACAGCCTGCTTCAAGATACCTTTCTTCATCCTTCTGCATCGCGAACGCCGTCACGGCCAGCACCGGAAAATTTCTCCGAAAGAATTAACGATAAATTGCCTTTCCGATGAAGGTTGTTTTTGGACACCTGGGCACGGAGGTAGTTTACG
Organism: Alphaproteobacteria bacterium MarineAlpha3_Bin2; assembly: GCA_002938315.1. Lineage (GTDB taxonomy): Bacteria > Pseudomonadota > Alphaproteobacteria > Rhodospirillales > Casp-alpha2 > Casp-alpha2. The sequence goes on from PTLL01000030.1 coordinate 10,461, forward strand.
ATAAAGGTGCGCACAGCCGATGTCCGGCTGGAGCCCTGCCGGTGATTTTCGATGAGCGCAAATAACTGGTGAACTGTTAGCTCCTCGCGTTGGCAAATTTCGTTAAAGGCATCCCAAAAGGTTTGTTCCAAACGGAGACTGGTTCGATGACCGTTAATGGTCACGTTTTTGCAAAGCAAATGATCTCTTCTAAAGTTCATTACAGCTTTTCCATCTCAATCCATTTATGGTTCCGATACGTGCAGGCACAAATACTAACAATTAACATTGATACGTGTGGTTTCCATTCTAACGAGGGATTTAGGGTGTGTGTATGCCGAATTGAATAAAAGTATATCTCCGTCTCAGGCAACGACCTGACGGCAGCGGAAATCACCTAAAAGTCTGCTGTTTATTCATTATTTAGTATGTGATTAGTTGTTGGCAGGATTAATCCCTGCCGGGCGCACGAATGCATTGAAACCGGAACCGTCTTATGGCCGATCAAAATGATACCGAACTTGGCGTTATCGACCTATGGCCGACAAAGATTATGCGGCGGTGCCCGGATGGCTATGAGACCTGGAACAAGGATTTAATCAAGCTGATCCGTGAGTTGGAACGCGGTAATAAAAAACTGACCACAGATTACCTGGCGCCGGATTTGTTTAATATGGATCATCCCGCCGTCAACTGGTTGCGGGAAAGCGTCAATGCAACTGTTATCGAATACTTGTCGCATCTGGGCATTGATTACCCTGTCAATTGGACGATTACGGGCTGGCCTAACGTCAACCGGTTCGGCGATTATCACGACAGCCATAACCACCCCTGGTCGTATCTCAGTGGTACCTATTACGTAAAAATGCCGGCAACGCAGGAAACCCTGCAAAGCCGCAGCGACGTTCGGCCCGGTTGCATCACGCTTTACGACCCCCGCCCGGGGGTCAACATGCTGGCCATCAAAAACGACCCTTACGTTGACCCCGAACACACGGTCCTGCCAGAGGCGGGCTTAATGTTATTGTGGCCGGCCTTCGTCAATCATTTTGTACACCCGAATTTGAGCAAGGAAACCCGGATTTCCATCAGCTTCAATATCGTGCTTCAATGGTCGGACGATTACTTACCGGAACAGGGGTAGCGCTGGGGGCTCGGTTTTATTTAAAATGGTATTAATTATCGCCTAAGATTTAAGGACGCTCCCTAATGAAGATCGTCGGTACGGCTCAAGAATATAACCGCAAGGACAACCGGCTCGAAGTGAGGGCCTTTTTCCCATTGAGGGAAAATTTATCAGGTGCTCGATATGGGTCTCGGCGGGTTCAGGATCGGCGATTACGAAGGCGAATTGATGCCGGGTACGGAGTTTCTTGTCGATGGTCTTGGCATGACCGAAGAAGTTATCATTGCGGTGCGGATCGATTGCGCCATCGCCTGTCGCTTGGGCAACAAGTTGGGTGCTGGTTTCGTCGAATTGGATTCACAGTCCTACGACGTTATTGATGCCTTAATGATGCGAAAGAAGAAGTTTTTCGAAAAAATGAAAAACAAATAGGATTCCGATTGAGAATCACCCGTAGAGGTCGTCCGGGTCGATCTCGACATCGGCAATGATCGCCGGCTCTCCGTCGCGAACGGCATTAAAAAAACAATTTCCCCGCCCGGTATGACAGGCGACGCCGACTTGGTCGACCAGAACCAGCACCGTGTCGGCGTCACAGTCCCAGCGAAAATCCTTCAACGCTTGGGTCTGGCCCGAGGATTCACCCTTGCGCCACAGCTTTCCCCGCGAACGGGAAAAGTAACAAACTTGCCCGGTTTCGAAGGTCTCGGTGATGGAGTCTCGATTCATCCACGCCATCATTAACACGTCGCGGGTATCAAACTGTTGGGCGATGGCCGCCACCAAGCCATCATCGTTAAAGGTGATGGCGTCGAGAACTTTAGTCAACGCCGCTTCGGCATTGCCCATGTCGCCGCTGGTTTTATCGCTCATGGAGAGGTGCCCTTCCATTTTAACGGTCCCTACATCGGCTTTTAAAAGATAACTGTCAACATAAGGAGAGAGGGGTTATAATGTTATATTATAACATTATCTATCGATTTCCATTTCCTGGGTTTACTCCAATGCAGCAAGCGGCCCAAACGATGACATTTATGGGTTCTGGCCATGACCACTCCCATTGCCTGAATGAGGCTCTGGATCGGGCGGCGGCGTTGTGCACCAAAAGGGGCGTTAGGCTAACGACGCTCAGGCGGCGAGTGCTGGAATTGGTTTGGGGGGGCCACAGGCCCCTGGGTGCGTATGATATTTTGGATACTCTCAAGGCCGAACGGCGCGGCGCGGCGCCGCCCACCGTCTACCGGGCGCTGGACTTTCTGCTCGCCCACGGGCTTGTCCATCGGATCGAAAGCCAAAATCCATTCGTCGGCTGCCCCGACCCAGACAAACCCCACGGTGGCCAGTTTTTGATCTGCCGGACCTGCGGCATGGCGGCGGAATTGAATGATTCAGGTGTCGATCAGGCGATCCGAAAAAGCGCTAAAAAGGCCGGGTTCTCTGTAGGGCGTCCGATCATTGAAATTCAAGGCCTTTGCCCCCATTGCCAAGATAATGTCGAGGGGGAGGGCGAATAATGGTTCCTGCCAATCGTTTCGCAGCGGCCAAACCATTGCTCGAAGCCAGCGGTTTAACCGTCGTTCGAGGCGGTAAGGAAATTCTTTCCAACGCTGGGCTAAAGGTGCGGGAAGGAGAAATCGTCACCTTGATCGGCCCCAACGGCGCCGGCAAGACAACTATTATCAAGGTTGTCCTGGGTTTGATGAGGGCGGACAGTGGTGAGGTGAAGCGCCGTCCCGGTCTGGTAATCGGGTATATGCCTCAGCGGTTGCAAATCGACCCGACCCTGCCGTTGACGGTAGGACGATTTCTGCTTTTAGGAGGCAATCAACGGTATGGACAGGGACGGGTTCGGGCCGCTGAGGTGCTGGACGAAGTCGGCGCCGGTACGATCATGGAAACACCGTTACAGGCGGTGTCGGGTGGAGAGTTCCAACGGGTCGTCCTGGCCCGGGCGTTGCTCAGGGATCCAGACTTGCTGGTCCTTGATGAACCATCCCAAGGGATAGACGTCAACGGTCAAGCCGCGCTTTACCGTCTCATTGCCAGCATCCGCGACCGGCGTGGATGTGGTGTTCTCATGGTTTCTCATGATCTCCATCTGGTCATGGCGGATACGGATGAAGTCGTGTGCCTTAACCACCATGTGTGCTGCGCCGGGCACCCGGAAACAGTAACCAGCGATCCCAACTACATCCAATTGTTCGGCAAGCAGGTGGCCAGTACACTCGCCGTATACCATCACCATCACGACCATGAACACGATGCAGGCGGTAATGTTGTTTCGCTTGCCGAAGCCGCCTTGGACACCGAAAAAAAAACTGGGGAAAGAGAGGGGCATCATGGATGATTTCCTGATCCGCGCCCTGATCGGCGGGTTCGGCGTAGCGGCGGTGGCGGGCCCCTTGGGCGCTTTCGTGGTGTGGCGAAGGATGGCGTTTTTCGGCGGCACCCTTTCTCATTCCGCCTTATTGGGGGTGGCGCTGGGGGTCTTGCTCGGCGTTAACCTTAACATCGGAATCTTCGCCGTATGCGCCGTGGTCGCCGTATTGCTGGTGACCTTGGCCCGCCCGTCGCAATTGCCCAACGATACCCTGCTCGGTATTCTGGCCCATGCCAGTCTGGCTTTCGGCCTGATCGGGTTGTCATTCATGGAGGCCCGACGTATCGACCTGATGTCTTATCTATTCGGTGATGTGCTGGCGACGACGGAACAGGAAATCGTCTTGATCCTGGTCGGTGGCGGGCTGGTCATCGGCGTACTGGTATTTCTGTGGCACCCGCTTCTAGCGGCAACCGTCGACGAAGAGTTGGCGCTGGTCGAAGGGGTGCCGGTAAAGGCCGTCAACCTCGCCTTCATGTTGTTGCTGGCGGTAATCGTGGCGCTGGCCATGAAGGTAGTGGGGATTTTGCTGGTGACGTCGCTGATAATCATCCCCGCCGCCACCGCCAGGCGGTTTTCCACAACTCCGGAACAGATGGCTGTCATCGCGGCATTCGGCGGATGCGCCGCTGTCGCGGGGGGATTGTGGGGGTCAATGACCTTCGATACGCCGTCGGGGCCGTCCATTGTCGCCGCGGCCTTTGCCTTGTTCCTGCTTTCGATGCTGGCCCCGGTCTTTAGGCGGCGGTAAGGCGATCGAAACCCTTGTCCAAATCCTCGATTAAATCATCCGGGTCTTCCAAACCGATATGAAGGCGCAGGCCCGGCCCGGCCGCCGTCCATTCGGTGGCGCTGCGGACATTAGCCGGCTCGTTGGGAATAATCAGGCTTTCATAGCCGCCCCAACTGGCGCCCATGGCGAAGAATTCCAACCCGTCCAGCATCGCCGCCACCGCTTCCCTGGAGACGTCGTTCAGGATTATTCCGAACAATCCTGACGCGCCGCTGAAATCCCGCTTCCAAAGGTCATAGCCGGGGTCGTCTTCTAGTGCCGGGTAGAGAACGCGATCGACCTCCGGGCGGCTTTTTAGCCACGCGGCTACCGTGATGGCGTTTTTCTGGTGGCGCTCCAGGCGGACAGACAGTGTCCTGAGGCCCCTGAGCCCCAAATAACAATCGTCCGGGCCGGGGCAGTTGCCCATGGCGTTTGCAGTGTACTTGATCCGCTGGAATTGTTCCTCCGTCGAAACCGCGATGACACCGAGCATGACATCAGCGTGGCCGCCAATGTATTTGGTCGCTGCTTCAACAACGACATCGATGCCATGATCGAACGGCCGAAACAAAAGTGGTGTCGCCCAAGTGTTATCCATCAGAACTATTGCGCCGGCGGACTTGGCCTCGGCGGCGACGGCAGCCACGTCCATCACCTCGAAGGTCATCGACCCGGGGGACTCTAAAAAGACAACCTTGGTTTCGGGTTTGAGAAGTTCGGAAATAGATTTAAGCGGATCGAAATAAGTCACCTCCACGCCCGAGCGCTTGAGCAGGGTGTTACAGGTTCTATCACGGGTCGGCCCGTATACATTGTCAGCCACCAAGGCATGATCGCCAGCCTGCAAAAACGCCATCATGCTTATCGAGATAGCGGCCAGCCCCGATGATACGGCAATGGTTTCGTGGCCGCCGTACAGGGCGTTGACGGCATCCTCCAAAGCGAATGTGGTCGGCGTGCCGGTTCGCCCGTACTGGACGCCCCCAAAAGGTCTTTCCGGTTTGGCCTCGAACTCTGCCAGTGTCGGGGATGTTATCGTGGATGCATGATAGACTGGCGGGTTGATAATGCCGAAGTTTTCATTCGGCTTCCGCCCACGGTGAACGAGGAGGGTTTCTTTTTTCATCGGCCTGTCGATCCCGCTTGTTTGATTAGTCAATAAATTCCATTTCCGGTGACGAAAGATACTATGCCAATGCCAGGATGGCGATAACGATAACCTGACGCAAATCTGACCCCTTTTAAAAATAACAGTTTTTCGCTTGAGCGCGTTTCACAAACTCTGTTACGGTCATTGCATGGTCCCGTATTTAAGGCCGTTTACGAATGGCAGGGGCCAAGTAACAAATTTAAACGGCAAAAACCAGGGAGAAGGTTCTTATGAAAAAGTTATCCATTGCCCTTGCCGCGTGCGCGGTAACGGCGCTTACACTAACCCCGCAGGCCGCCAAAGCCGGCACGTTGGAAGACGTTAAAGCCCGCGGCGTTCTCAACTGCATCGTCAACACCGGCCTACCCGGATTTTCCTACACCGACGCATCCGGCCGCTGGAAGGGCTTCGATGCCGACATGTGCCGTTCGGTTGCGGCCGCGGTTCTCGGCGACGGGGAAAAGGTAAAATACATTCCCGCCACCGGCAAGACCCGCTTCACGTTGTTGAACTCCAAGGAAGGCGACGTCATCTTCCGTAACACCACCTGGACCTTCGTCCGTGATGTTAGCGTCAAGCTGAACTTTATCCACACCACTTACTATGACGGCCAGGGCTTCATGATTCGCAAGTCCAAGGGCGTCAAAAGCACCAAGGAACTTGATGGCGCCACGGTCTGCATCCAGACCGGCACCACCACCGAGCTGAACCTGGCCGATTACTTCCGCGCCAACAAGATCAGCTACAAGCCAGTGCCGATCGAGTCCAACGAAGAAGCGCGCAAGAACTATATCGCCGACCGTTGCGACACCTATACCACAGACGCTTCCGGTTTGGCGGCGACACGCGCCTCGTTCACCAAGCCCGAGGACCACTTGATCCTTCCGGAAATTATTTCCAAGGAACCGCTGGGTCCCGTCGTTCGTCATGGCGACGATCAGTGGGCTGACATCATCCGCTGGACCGTTTTCGCCTTGATCGCCGCTGAAGAACACGGCGTCACCGCTGCCAATGCGGACGCCATGGCGGCAAAGAAGGCCCCCGCCACGGCCCGCCTGCTCGGCGGCGAAGGCGACCTTGGCAAAATGCTCGGTCTCGACAAGGATTGGGCCAAACGCGCCATCAAGGCGCAAGGCAACTATGCCGAGATTTTCGAGCGCAATGTCGGCACGAAAACGAATATCGGCTTGGCGCGCGGTCTCAATGCCCACTACACGAACGGCGGCCTGCAATACAGCCCGCCATTCCGGTAAAACAGGGTCTATAACCTTGTAAATTGACAACATCTAAACACGCCGGGCGGGATTTCCCGTCCGGCGTTTGTTTCTTTTATATATTACAATATTTATTACAAATTCCGTTTTCACCAGCCTGGCGCCCGGTCCGGTTAAACGGTTAAACTATAAAGGGGGCACGAATAGGGGGTAAGGGTGTCGGACAACGTCAGCCAGGGAAGCGATCAACAAGTCAGTACCCAACCCAATTACCTACTCAGTCTTTGGCGCAACAAGGAAACGCGCTCGGTTATCCTGCAGATAATAACGATCGCCGTGTTTTTCGCGTTTCTCGCTTATATCATCAACAACGCGATCCTGAACCTGGCGGCGCTGGGCAAGACCTTTAGTTTCGATTTCCTCGACCTGCCCGCGTCCTACGACATCAACCAGCGGCTGATCGAATACACGTCGCAAAGTACCCATTTACGAGCCTTCTTCGTCGGTTTGCTGAATACCCTCCTGGTCGCTTTTTTCGGCGTGATTACGGCGACCATTCTGGGATTTCTGCTTGGTATAATCCGGCTTTCCAACAACTGGGTCGCCAGTCGCTTGGTTTACGTTTTTATCGAACTTACCCGCAATATTCCGGTCCTGCTGCACATCTTGTTAATCCACGGGATCATCGTCCACATCCTGCCGAGCCCGAAACAAGCCCACACCCTGGCCGACAGTATTTTTCTGTCCAACCGGGGCTTGACCATTCCCGACCCCGTCGCCGGAGATGGCTTTATTTTTACGGTGATCGCCTTTTTCATCGCCATCGCCGGGGCCGTCTATTTCCGAAGCTGGGCCAAAAAGAAGCGCGAGGAGGAAGGCAAAATCTATCACGTCTTCTATATTTCCGTCGGCATCCTGTTCGGTCTGCCGTTGCTGGTGTTTCTGCTGTCGGGATTGCCATTGACCTGGCATGTTCCGGAAATGGGACGCTTCAATTTGAAGGGCGGGATTACTATGATCCCGGAATTACTGGCCTTGTGGTTGGCATTGTCGTTATACACCTCGGCTTTCATCGCCGAAATCGTCCGCGCCGGTATCATGGCCATCAACAAGGGTCAATGGGAAGCCTCAGAAGCGGTGGGACTGACCCGCGACCGCACCCTGAACCTGGTCATCATTCCGCAAGCGCTTCGCATCATCATTCCGCCGCTGACCAGCCAGTACCTGAACTTGACCAAGAACTCGTCGCTGGCGATCGCCATTGGCTACATGGACATCGTCGCCACCATCGGCGGGATTACGCTAATGCAGACCGGCAAGGAAATGGAGACCATGATCATCGTGCTGTTTACTTATCTCTGTATCTCGTTGCTGATCTCGTCGGCCATGAACTGGTATAACAAGCGTCTCAAACTGGTGGAAAGGTAGGGGAACGGCCGTGACCTCAAGCGAAACCCAAAACCCGACCAACGGTAGCTACCCGCCGGGAACGCACCCGGACCTGCCGCCGCCGTCCACCGCTTACGGACCAGTGCACTGGATCAAGGTTAATTTGTTCGGCGGCGTCACCAACACGGTGTTGACGCTTCTGTTTGCCTATATGCTGTGGAAAATAGTTCCTTTCCTTACCGAGTGGATGTTCCTGGACGCCGCCTTTACCGGCGAATCCCGCAGGGACTGCGAAGCCACCGCCGGCGGCGCCTGCTGGGCCTTTATCGGTAGCCGGCTGCAGCTATTCATTTACGGGTTTTATCCGGAAGCCCAACGCTGGCGGGTCGACCTAACCTTCGTAATGCTGATTCTGGCGCTGGTGCCGGTGTTGTATGACGCCACGCCGCATCGCGGCAAAGGGCTGATATTTGCATGCCTGTATCCGTTCATTGGTGGTTGGTTGCTGATTGGCGGCTTGGGGCTGGAATCGGTATCCACCGATCAATTCGGCGGCTTGATGCTGAACGTTATCATCGGCGTCACCGGCATCGCCTTTTCCCTGCCGATTGGAATTGTGCTGGCCTTGGGGCGGCAATCGCACCTGCCGATCGTTCGTATTCTGTGCGTTGGGTTCATTGAATTTATCCGCGGCGTGCCGCTGATTACGCTGTTGTTCGTGGCCGCCGTGATGCTGAGCTATTTCGTGCCGCCGGGGACGAACTTCGACCTTCTGGTGCGGGTGCTGATCATGGTCACGCTGTTCGCGTCGGGCTACATGGCCGAAGTCATCCGTGGCGGCCTGCAGGCGATTCCAAAGGGCCAGTACGAAGCCGCCGACGGCATGGGGCTGAGATACTGGCAAGTCATGCGTCTGGTGATTTTGCCCCAAGCGTTGAAGATTTCCATTCCGGGCATCGTCAACACCTTCATCGGCCTATACAAGGACACCACGCTGGTCATCGTCATCGGGCGACTTGATATTCTCGGCATCGGTAATTCATCACTCGCCGACTCCAAGTGGCAGGGCCTGTCGACCGAGGTCTATGTCTTCGTCGCGCTTTTCTTCTTCATTAGTTGCTTCTCCATATCGCGGTATTCGCTGTATCTGGAGAAGAAACTTCATACCGAGCTGTAACAGGGAACAGAACCATGTCGGAAGTCGACATTAGCGAAGAATCATTTACCCCCATTGAGTCGTCGATGGGTGAGGAGGAGCTCATCCAGATCGTCGCCATGCACAAATGGTACGGTGAATTCCATGTCCTCAAGGATATCAACCTGGCCGTAAAGGCGCGCGAGCGCATTGTCGTCTGCGGGCCGTCGGGCTCAGGCAAATCGACCCTGATCCGCTGCCTTAACCGGCTCGAGGAACACCAGCAGGGCACGGTGATCGTCAACGGAATCGAGTTGACCGGCGACTTAAAAAAAATCGAGGAAATCCGCCGCGAAGTCGGCATAGTGTTTCAGCACTTCAACCTGTTTCCGCACTTGACGGTTTTGGAAAATTGTACGCTCGGGCCGATCTGGGTACGCGGCACGCCCAAGAAGGAAGCCGAGGAATCGGCCATGAAATACCTTGAGCGGGTCAAGATTCCGGAACAGGCCCTGAAGTTCCCGGGCCAGTTGTCGGGCGGTCAGCAGCAACGCGTCGCCATCGCCCGCTCGCTGTGCATGAATCCGAAGATTATGCTGTTCGACGAACCGACGTCGGCGCTGGACCCGGAAATGATCAAGGAAGTGCTCGACGTGATGATCGAACTGGCAAGCACCGGCATGACCATGATCGTCGTCTCCCACGAAATGGGTTTCGCCAAGACGGTGGCCGACCGGGTGATCTTCATGGATGAAGGTCAAATCATCGAACAGAACGAGCCGCACGAATTCTTCGATAACCCACAGCACGAACGCACGCAACTATTCCTGAGCCAGATTTTGGCGCATTAACTTTCGGACGAAAGAGCGAAAATGACCGAAAGCCTTAAAGATCGCGCCGAGGCTGCTACCAAGGAAGTTCAGGGTATTCTCGGCGGATCGGGGGAATCCAATCAGGAGGAAATCGCCGACGCCATCGAGCGCGCCATTACCAATGCCCTGGTTGAGGAGCGTAAACGGTGTGCCGATGTCGCCACAGAATGTCTGTCGGATGACCGTGAAACGGGGGAAAGGGTCGCCGAGGAAATAAACCGGATCAATACTGCCCTGATCGCAAATCTATCGGCGATGCGCTAAGGCTTAAGTCTCGATCGGGGTGTCATGGCGCATCCCCCATTCGGACCACGAGCCGTCGTAAACGGCGACATCCTTTTTCCCGATTAAATATAATCCGAACGCCAACATCGATGCGGTAACGCCGGACCCGCAGCTGGCGGTGATCGGCCCATCCACATCAAGCCCGGCGTCAGCGATGGCCTGGGATAATTCATCCGCATCCCGCATGACGAAATCCCGGTCCTTGTCCAAGAACAGGCCGAACGGCAGGCTGAGGCTTCCCGGGATATGCCCCACCCGTGATCCTTCGCGGGGTTCCGGCGCGGTGCCTTCATAACGTTCCTTAGCTCGCGCATCGACCATTTGTTCGGCGCGGCTATCGACGTTGGCCAGCATTTGCTGGATATTACGGACCAGAGACTCGTTTTTGCGGGCCGTGAATGTGGCCGGAGTGGGGGAGGGAATTTCGTCAGTTGTCGGACGTCCTTCGGCCAGCCATTTCGGCAGGCTGCCATTGAGCAAGGCAACGTCCTCTACCCCAAAGACACGAAAGGTCCACCAAACCCTGGCCGCGGCCATGCCGCCGCCGGTGAGGTCATAAATGACAATCTTGTCGCCATCGCCGATGCCCAACGCCCCAACCTTGGCCGAGAATGTTTCTTCGTCGGGCAGCATATGGGGAAGGTCAGAGCCGTCGAGGCAAATGTCGTCGATATTGAAGAACACCGCACCGGGAATGTGTTTGGTCGCGTATTCCGTCTTGGCGTCGCGATTATCGTTGGGCAGGAAATAGCTGGCATCGACAAGACGCACGCCTTCCGTGTTCAGGTTATCGGCCAACCATTCAGTACTGACCAGGGCTTCCGGGTGGGAATACTCCATAAACTTGCTCCGGGGCGGGCGCTAAAGCCAATCGGGTGTCGGCAGGCCTTTTTCTTTCAGGAACGCCGGGTTGAAGAGCTTACTTTGGTAGCGGGTGCCATAATCGCAGAGGATGGTGACGATGGTGTGGCCCGGCCCCAATTCCTCAGCCATTTTAACCGCGCCGGCGATGTTGATGGCGCTGGAACCTCCCAGGCACAGACCTTCGTGCTGCAGCAGGTCGAATATGTAGGGTAAGGCTTCGGCGTCGGTAACCTGGAACGGCATGTCGATGTCCAGATCTTCCAGGTTGCCGGTAATCCGCCCCTGGCCGATGCCTTCGGCGATGGAGTCGCCTTCGCCCTTCAATTCACCGTTGGTGAAGTAATTGAACATGGAGGCGCCCATCGGGTCGGCGATTCCGATTTTTACGGTCGGGGCTTTTTCTTTCAAGAACTTGGAAACCCCGGCCACCGTGCCGCCGGTGCCGATGGAACAGATAAACCCGTCCAGCTTGCCACCGGTCTGTTCCAGAATCTCGGGCCCGGTGCCTTCCAAGTGGGCGCGAAGGTTGGCGGTGTTGTCCCATTGGTTGGCGTAGAGCACGCCGGAAGTCTCCGTTTTCTCGACCTCCTTGGCTAGCCGTTCCGCGACATGGACATAGTTTTCAGGATTTTTGTAAGGCACCGCGGCGACTTCTTTGAGTTCGGCGCCACAAAGCCGGAGCATGTCTTTCTTTTCCTGGCTTTGGGTTTTGGGAATAACGATCAAGGTGCGGTATCCAAGGGCGTTGCCGCACAACGCAAGACCGATACCGGTGTTGCCGGCCGTCCCTTCGACGATCAGGCCACCGGGCTGCAAGGCGCCACGGGCTTCGGCGTCCCTGATGATGAAAAGGGCGGCACGGTCCTTGACCGAACCGCCGGGATTAAGAAATTCTGCCTTGCCCAAAATTTCGCAGCCGGTTTCTTCCGACACGCGGCGCAAGCGGATTAACGGGGTATTGCCGATGGTATCAACGAAACCGTTTAAGATAGTCATGGGTAAGATTTTCCTGCCGGGGGTGTGTTAGTGAAGATTAAAGGCAGCGTTGACGGTGTTCAAGCGCCCCATTCTCCTTTGACCCGCCCGAGATTGGCGCGTAGCCATTGAAGTGTGATGATTGTCATGGCGTTAATGATCCGTCCTTGGTCCAACAAATCGAAGGCGTGCTGTGTGGGGACGGAAAAAACACGAATATTCTCGTGTTCTTCGGTAACACCGAAAATCCCTTCGGCACTGCTGGCATCGACACGCCCACAAAAAGAAAAAACCGATTCAGATGTACCACCGGGGCTGACCAGATAGTGGTTGATGGGTATGATTTGGCTTAATTCTAGGCCGGTTTCCTCTATCATTTCCCGCCGCGCGACGTCTTCAGGGGTTTCTCCTTTCTCGATTATGCCGGCAATACATTCTACCAGCCACGGCGAGGCGTCATCATCAAACCAACCCGACGACAACGCCGCATAAGCGCCGGGCCGGAATTGCTCGATCAAGACAATCTTATCAAGGTCTGGGTCATAAGGTAGAACCGAAACGACGTGGCCGCGCTCGAAAATTTCACGCGACATTTCACCACTCCATCCCCCTTCGAATAGGCGGTGTTTCAGGTTGTAATGATCGAGTCGAAAATAGCCTTGGAAGGGAGTCGTCTTTTCAATGACTTCTACATCATCGGTTTTCAATGTGGGGGTCATGGGTCTCTCATTCGGGAATTGATGATACTTCTTTGTCGAACATGACGGCAATTTTGTCCAGCCGTCATAGCGAAGTTGTTATTGGCATGAAAAGTTGTCCTCTTCCATAATAACCGGCAGTGAAGCAAGGGAGAGAAAACATGGCCACACGCAGCGAAAAAGTGACATTTACCGGCGCCCAGGGTGACGAACTTACGGCCAGGCTCGATTTACCCGATGGCGAACCGGTCGCGTATGCCCTTTGGGCCCATTGTTTTAGTTGCACCAAGGACATCTTCGCGGCGGCACGGGTGGACCGCCTGGGCGCGACCGATATCCCCATCCCCGAATTCGTAGAACGTGAACTGGCGACGCGTTGACCATTGCTATCTTGGGCAAGCACCCCACCTGTCCCACGTTATGCCACTTGGCGGCTGCTATATCCGTGATGTCCGCTTTGGGTGTCCGTCGTCATATAAATTGTCCCATAGGCGCTGACGTTATACAGGTTATATCCCGGACCGACCAGGCGAGGTTCGCTCGGGGAGCAAGTGGCCGTAGGCCGGTAGTGTGGTTAACCGATCGTCGTCCACGGCCCCGCCGACC
>PTLL01000031.1 GCA_002938315.1 Alphaproteobacteria bacterium MarineAlpha3_Bin2
TTGTCAACAATCTATTTAATCTATTTATTTCATGTGTATATGAGAAATATTATTTCTAAAATCGTCAAAAAATGGAATTTTTCCCATAATCGTTCCCCGATCCGGGAAATTCGGCGGCGGCAGCGGTCGGGAATAGCAGCGCCATCTCGCGCCTTTCAGTTTGCAACTCGGGCCGTGGCGGTTATAGTCCGGCTTCGTTTTTTCGATCTTGCGCCCAGCCCGACTTTTAGGAGTATTTTATGTTCGTATCCCCAGCCTATGCACAAGCCGCCGAAGGCGGAGGGGGCAGTGGTATTGAAGCTTTTTTGCCGCTGATTTTAATATTCGTCGTGTTCTATTTCCTGCTCATTCGTCCGCAGCAGAAAAAAATGAAGGAACACAAAGCCATGCTTGGCGCCGTTCGCCGCGGCGACAAGATTGTCACCGGCGGCGGGATTATCGGCACCATCACCAAGGTCATCGACGAAATTGAAGTCACGGTTGAAATCGCCGACGGCGTCAAGGTTCGGGTGCAGCGCGGGTTGATCTCATCGGTGCTGTCTAAGACCCAACCGGTCAACGACGACAAGAATACCAAAGGCGACGCCGACGAACAGGTCGAGGACAAGAAGTCTGGCAAAAAAAATAAGAAGAATAAGGAATAGCGGCTAAACAGCCCGGATCCTTAAAATGGTTTACTTCGCCAAATGGAAAATGGTGCTGGTCGGGATCATCTGTTTATTAGGTCTCTCCTTCGCCGCCCCTAACTTCATCCCCTTAAATCAGGCCGAGGCTCTACCGGGTTGGCTTCCGCGCCAACATATTAGCTTGGGTCTGGACCTGCAGGGCGGCTCCCACCTTTTGTTGGAGGTCGATTCCAAGACGGTGATCCGGGAATACCTGGACTCCATGGTCGATGCCGCGCGGATCGAACTTCGCCGTGACAAGATCCGTTATCAGGGTCTAGGTATTTCCGGAAACGGCATTCAAGTCACGATTAAGGACGAGGAAAAGGTGGACGAGGCGAGAAAGTTGCTGCGGGCGCTCGAGCGCGACGCCGTTCTGGATGAAGACGACGGGCGGATCGTCATGACATTAAACGAACGCATGATCCGCGATCGCAAGACGGCGGCGGTTCAACAATCCATTGAAATCGTGCGGCGCCGGGTCGATGAAACGGGAACCCGTGAACCGACCATTCAGCAACAGGGCGATGATCGCATCCTGGTGCAGCTTCCCGGCATTGATGATCCGGAACGGATCAAACGGTTGTTGGGCAAGACTGCGAAGATGAGCTTTCATTTGGTCGATCAACGCAACTCGGTCGAATCGGCCATGGCCGGGCGCATCCCGCCGGGATCATGGCTGCTGCCGTCCGAGGGCGAGGATGGGCGCATGTACCTGATCCGCAAGCGGGTCATGGTTTCCGGCGATACCTTGATTGATGCGCAGCCCTCTACGGATTCCCGCACCAATGAACCGGTCGTCACCTTTCGGTTTGATACCGCCGGGGCCAAGCGGTTTGGTTCCGCGACGTCGAAAAACGTCGGCAAGCTGTTTGCCATCGTGCTAGACCGCAAGGTTATCAGCGCGCCGGTCATCCGCGAACCCATTCTCGGCGGCAGCGGACAAATTTCGGGCTCCTTCTCCTTTCAAAGCGCCCAGGATTTAGCCTTATTGCTTCGGGCCGGCGCATTGCCGGCGCCATTGACGATCCTTGAAGAACGCAGCGTCGGGCCGGGGCTGGGCGCCGATTCCATCGCCGCTGGTAAGATCGCGTCGATTATCGGTATCATCTTGGTTGTGGTGTTCATGGTTGCCGCATACGGCTTGTTCGGGTTCATGGCCGATATTGCCCTGATTGTGAATATGGTGTTGATCCTGGGCGCGCTCAGTTTCCTGCAGGCGACGCTGACGCTTCCCGGCATCGCCGGCATTGTGCTTACTATCGGCATGGCGGTGGATGCCAATGTGCTGGTGTTTGAACGGATACGCGAAGAGGTTCGTTCCGGACGAACGCCTATATCATCTATCGATGCGGGTTATTCCCGGGCGTTTACCACCATTATCGACGCCAACCTGACGACTCTGATCGCGGCGTTGCTGTTGTATGCTTTTGGTTCCGGGCCGGTGCGCGGGTTCGCGGTGACGCTGTCCATTGGCATCATCACCTCGATGTTCACGGCGATCATGTTGACCAGGTTGATGATCGTTATCTGGCTGCGGCGCACCAAGCCCGATGTACTGCCATTATAGGGATTGATGGATCATGATCGGCTTTAATTTAGTCCCAGCGGACATCAATATCCGGTTCATTCCGAGACGAGTGATCTTTTTCATCTTTTCAGCCCTTATTGTGGCCGCCTCGGTGGGCTTGTTCACCATCAAGGGATTGAGCTACGGCATCGATTTCCAAGGCGGCATCATGATTGATGTGCGCACTAGTGGCCCGGCCGACCTCGGCCAAATGCGGAGCAAACTCGGTAATCTGGGCCTTGGCGAAGTCTCCTTGCAGGAGTTCGGCCAGCCCGATGATGTGCTAATCCGTGTCCAGCGCCAGGACGGCGGCGAGGCGGCCCAACAGGCGGCGGTAGTCAAGGTCAAAACGGCGCTCGGCAGCGGCCTCGAATACCGTCGCACCGAATTCGTCGGCCCCAAGGTATCCGATGAATTATTCTGGGATGGGGTGAGGGCAGTGAGTTATGCCATTCTTGCCATCCTGATATACATCTGGTTCCGGTTCGAATGGCAGTTCGGCCTCGGCGCGGTGATCGCGTTGCTGCACGACGTGTTGACCACCATCGGCCTCTTCGCCTTGCTGGGGTTGGAATTTAACCTGTCGACGGTGGCAGCAATCCTGACCATCGCCGGTTATTCCATCAACGATACCGTGGTTGTCTATGACCGGGTCCGTGAAAACTTGCGCAAATACAAAAAATTGTCACTTGAGGAACTTCTCAACAATTCGATCAATCAGACCCTGTCCAGGACCGTCATCACCAGCCTGACGACGTTGCTGGCGTTGTTTGCTTTGTATTTCCTGGGTGGCGAAGTGATCCGCGATTTCAGCTTCGCAATGATCTGGGGTGTTTTTATTGGCACCTATTCTTCAATCTGTCTGGCGGTTCCGATATTGCTGTACTTGAATATTCGGCGTGGCGGGAAGGCCCCATTGGCGGAGGAGGCGGCCCCGGCGTCGCCCTAGAGAATCCATTCCCGGACTGGACATCACCCCTGTTCTTCCTCCCGGCCGCCAGCTGATTGAAAGTTACGGCTCCGGAAAGTTTCGTATCGCCGGGAAAGAACATGAAGGTTCGGTCCTGATCTTTCCCGATCAAACACAGCCATGGCCGGTAACGGATGCCGGCGACATTATCCTTGACCGGTTGAAAGACCTCAGCGCCGGGCCACCAGTTGAAATTCTGGTTGTCGGTTGCGGCCCGGTGTTTTTACCACCACCGGCGAAGTTGAGGGCGGGCCTACGGGAGTGGGGGATAGTGTTGGAATGGATGGATACCGGCGCTGCTTGCCGCACCTTCAATGTCCTGCTGAGCGAAGAACGCGCCTGCGCGGCGGCGCTGATTGCGGTGGATTAGCCGCAAAAGAAAACGGGGCCCGAAGGCCCCGCTTTCCCCAGGGTCCGCTTCCCCATTAGTAAATGTTCTGCGCCGAAACCATGGCGTAGAGCATGGGGAACGAAAGCAAAGTGTTGGTGCGTGAAAACAACATCGCCTTACGCGCCGATGCCGCCTTGGCGTCTGCTTCGGCATCGACAATACCCAAGGCGATCTTCTGGTTCGGCCAAATGACGAACCAAACGTTGAACCACATGATCAGGCCCAGCCACATGCCGATACCGATGGCCGTGTGCTTGGCGACGCCGTCCATGAGGCCGAGCGTCAGCGCCTGCATCAGATAACCGCTGCCGAGCGCCAACAGAAGGCCGGTGATGATGGTCGCCATCGCCGCCCAGCGGAACCAAAACAACGCCGCCGGGGCGATGACCTTGCTGATGGCCGGTTTCTGCTCGTCCGGAATTTTCGGCATGCTTGGAATTTGGACGAAGTTGAAATACCAAAGAATTCCGATCCACATGACGGCACTAAGCACGTGCAGCCAGCGCCACAAAAAGGCAATCCAGTCGGATCCCCACGGCATGCCTTCGCCGGTAATGGCGACGACGACGACAACCATGATTACGGTCAGGATAAAACCCGCGATTACCGTAGATTTAAGATTACTAAGAATGCCTGCCATTGCTTATTGCCTCCATTTTAAGTCCGAAGTCCGAAATTTAGAGAGTTTCTAAATCCGTTAGGATTGGTATATACGGATGAACGCCCTGGGCTTCAATGGTGTTCCTTAAATCGTTTCTGGATATGACTTTCAGCCTTTGTGGGCGGGATGGCCGGGGGCCAGAATTAGCGTTTTACGGGGTTGGATTCGGGCCATTTGCCACCGGTTTAAGGGGTCGGGCGGTAAAGCAAACGAATCGTCAAGCGGTGCTTCCGGCGCCCCGGTTTGCCTGCGGCTTCCTGGGCTTTGCGTTTTCTCCGTTCGACTTGAATTTCTTCCGCCGTCATATCCTTGAGCGATTTCGTCGGCGCCGGTTCGTCAAGAGTGGCGTCAATGTTCGCCGGTTTGTTGGGAGGCGGGTTGTCGGGACCATACGAGGCGTTCGGGATTTGATCCGGTGGGGGTGGTGGAATTTGGTTCAGGCGGGTGCGGCTGATCCGCATCAGTTCATGAGACGACACCTGCGGTAAGATCGGCGGAGAATTGGCCAGATATAGCATCACCGCGCCGCGGTTTGTGTCCGGGAAACCGCCGCGGCTATCGTCGAATTTGCGAATTTCCAATACGGTGATCACCGGTCTCATGCGCGCACTAAACAGCAAGCGATTAAATCCCCTTCGGGTCATGATCGCCAACAAGAATCGATTCACCCCAGATCATGCCATTTTTTGGCCCTTGCCGACAGGGCCAGGGGTCTTTGCACCCCGCCCGCAGGTCCGTCCTTCAGGGGTTGTGACACCGGTTCGTTAAGTTGCTATACCAATGCCCGGTAGTCGCATAAAATGCTCCTGGGAGGAAAAATCATTATGGAATACAGACGTTTAGGCGCAAGTGGTCTTAGGGTTTCACCAATATGTTTGGGCACCATGATGTTCGGTGGGCGGACCTCGGAAAAGGCGTCCAGGGCCATTATCAGTTCGGCCCGCGACGCCGGGGTCAATTTCATCGATACCGCCAATACCTACGTTAAAGGCGAATCGGAAAGGATTACCGGCCGCGCCATTAAGCGCCATCGCCACGAATGGGTTCTGGCCACCAAGGGCGGCAATCCCATTGGCAAGGGGCCAAATGACAGGGGGTTGGGGGCCAAGAACCTCCACAAAGCCATCGACGATAGCCTCCAGCGCCTGGGCACGGATTTTGTCGATATCTACTACTTTCACCTCGATGACCTGGACACACCGATGGAAGAAAGCATCACCGCCGTCACCGATATCATCCGCCAGGGCAAGGCGCGATATTGGGGCATTAGCAACTATACCGGTTGGCGGGCGGCAACGTTGTGCAGCATGGCCGAGGCCATGGGCGCCCCGTTGCCGGTTGCCTGTCAGCCCTATTACAATGCCATGAACCGGACACTGGAAATTGATCTGCTGCCGGCGTGCGATTATTTCGGTCTTGGCGTCGTGCCCTACAGTCCCCTGGCCCGGGGTGTGCTGACCGGTAAATACACGGTCGGTAAAAAGGCCGACAAGGGAACCCGCGCCGGGGTCAAGGACTCCCGCATGATGGAAACAGAATTTCGCCCCGAATCCATCAAGATGGCGAAAACGATTAAAAAACACGCCGAGTCACATGGCCTGACGGCGGGTCAATTCGCCTTTAACTGGGTACTCAACAACCAAATCGTGACCTCGGTGGTGGCCGGGCCCAGGACCATGGGGCAATGGAAGGATTACCTGGGCGCGCTACGCTACGAATTCACCGCCGAGGACGAAACCTTGATTGATGGCCTGGTGCCGTCGGGACATCCGTCAACGCCGGGGTTCTCAGATCCCAAATTCCCGATCCAAGGGCGTCAACCGTGGACCGGCGGCGCGCCGAAAACATCGCGTTTCGGAGATTGACGCGCCGCGGAAACTAACCAGAAGGGCTTTCCCGTTTCCGACGTATCGAACCTCATCCACGAGGGATTAAAGGCGCATCAGGCAGGCCAATTCCAGGAAGCCACGGCGATTTACCGCCGGGTGCTGGAGGCCCGAACTGAGGGCGAATTCCATGACATCGCCGTTGTCTTGGCCGCCGATGCAACGCGTTTGCGCGGTTACCGCCAAACCCTGCGCCAAGCCATGCAATTGTCATCCTTGTTCGACGCCGACGGCATGTTGCCGAACTGGAAGATGCCTTCCGGGTGATGTGGCGACGATGGTGTGAAGGGCTCCCGCCGCAAGGATTTTAGGGCGAATCCCAGTGGCTGGCGGCTAGACCCAATCGCCAAAGTCCTTCAACGCCCGTGCGCTCATCGCCTGTTTTCGGTTGCGGCCGCGCAATCTTTTGCCCCGTTCGTCCGTCGCCTCAATGGGCGGGAACAGGCCAAAATTGACGTTCATGGGCTGGAAGGTATCGGCGTCGGCGCCGCCGGTGATGTGACCTAAAATCGCCCCCATGGCGGTGGTCGGCGGCGGCGGGGTGGGGCGTTGGCCCAAGCGTTCGGCGGCGGCGAAACGCCCGGTCATTAGGCCCACGGCGGCGCTTTCCACATAGCCCTCGCAGCCGGTGATCTGGCCGGCGAAGCGGATTTGCGGGCGAAGTTTCAGCCGCAGTGTTTCGTCGAGAAGCTTCGGCGCGTTGAGGAAGGTATTGCGGTGGAGCCCACCGAGCCGGGCGAATTCGGCATTTTCCAACCCGGGGATGGTGGTGAAGATGCGTTTCTGTTCGCCATAGGTCATTTTGGTCTGGAACCCGACCATGTTGTAAAGCGTGCCCAAGGCGTTGTCCTGGCGCAGTTGGATGATGGCGTGGGGCTTGATGTCGGGGCTGTGGGGGTTGGTCAGTCCTACCGGCTTCATCGGGCCGAAGCTCAAGGTCTTGCGCCCCCGTTCCGCCATCACTTCGATCGGCAGGCAGCCTTCGAAATAGGGCGTGTTTGCCTCCCAGTCATGGAAGGAGACCTTATCGGCAGCCAAAATGCCGTCGATAAAGTCGTTGTACTGGGTTTCATCGAGGGGAAGGTTGATGTAATCGGCGCCGTCACCCTTATCGTAGCGGGATTGAAACCAGACTTTGTCGAAATCGATGCTGTCCTTATAGATTATCGGCGCGATCGCGTCGAAAAACGCCAACCCGGTGTCGCCGGTCAGTTCCGCCACCGCGTCGGCCAGGGGCGGCGACGTCAGCGGCCCGGTGGCGATAATCACGGAATCCCAATCGTCTGGCGGCAGGCCCTGAATTTCTTCGCGCCGGATTTCGACCAACGGCTCGGCCTCCAAGGCCTTTTCGACGGCGGCGGAAAAGCCGTCTCGATCCACGGCCAGCGCCGATCCGGCCGGCACCTTGTGCGCATCGGCGGCGGCGATGATCAGGGAATTGGCGCGGCGCATTTCTTCGTGCATCAGGCCGACGGCGTTGGACTCATGGTCGTCGGACCGGAATGAATTAGAACACACCAATTCGGCCAGGCCGCCGGTCTGGTGGGCATCGGTGCCGCGGACCGGACGCATTTCGTGAAGCACTACGTTGAGCCCGGCGCGCGCCAGTTGCCAGGCGGCCTCGGAACCGGCCAAGCCGCCGCCGATGATATGAACGGGTTTTTGTTGTTCGGATGCCATGGAAGAGAAAGACATAGCTACCGGCGGCCCAATGCACAACATCGAAAAAAGGGTGTGTGGGCGTTGCTTTGGGTTCGGGTAATTGGAATTTGGCGATTGATGCGTCATGATGCGGTCAATAGGCAGAAACGCGGATGCCATGATCCTACAGGACGAACTCGACGATAAACTGGAAATGACCAAGGTGACCCAGCAGGAGCTGGACGTGATCCTTGATCGCCATGAGGGCTTCGTCAACAACGAGCGTGACGGGAAACGGATGCAGCTGTGCATGTATGACCTGTCGTACATGGATATGGCGGGCAGGGACCTGTCCCGGGCCGAACTGACCGGGGCGGTGTTGAGCAACTGCAATTTGGAAGGGACGAAGCTGAACGACGCCATCCTGTTCGTCACCGATTTATGCTACACCAACATGGCAGAGGCGGAACTCAACCGCGCCGACCTTACCCCCCTGGTGCATGATGAGGCCACTGCCGGGATGGAAAAAACGACCCTTAAGGGCGCCGACATGACCGGGGCCAAAGTGGCCGCCGACCTGTCGTTCTCGGTTCTCAAGGGCGCCAACCTGTCGAAATCCGAATTTCTGATGACCGATTTTCCTTCGCCGATCTGCGCGGCGCGGTGCTGGCCCGGGCCGACCTCAGGGGCGTCAAAATGACGCGGGCCAACCTGACCGGCGCCACCATGGTCGGTGTGGTGTTAAGCGAAGTCTCCATCTCGGCCCACGACGGCGGCGGCCAATGGCGCGCCAGCCTGGAAAACGCCACCCTCCGGGGCGCCATGTTGAACGGCGCGGTGATTAAAAACATGGATATGGAAGGCGCCGATTTCCGGGAGGCCGATTTGCGCGACGCCGACCTCACCGGATCGTTGTTGATGGATGCCGATTTTACTGACGCCGATCTGTGCGGCACCAAATTGGACAAAACCGATCAGCGCGGCACCAAGGGAATACCGAAGAAATATGAAGACGACGAGGATTAGCCTCGTCCTCCCAATCGGCCTATCATCAACCCATGACCCAATTTGAAGACCTCCAAAGCTTGGCCGGGCGCGTTCCTCATGGGGCGCTGGTGGCGCTGGCGCCGGATTACAGTTGGGTGCCCATGGCCCTGGTGCGTGCCATGATCCGGGGCGGCATCAAGGAGTTGAAGATGCTGGCGGTGCCAATCGGCGGCATGGCCACGGACTTGTTGATCGGCGCCGGTGCGGTGGCGAGCCTGGAAGCCGCCGCTGTCAGCCTCGGCGAGGCCGGCCCGGCGCCGCGCTTTACCGTCGCGGTGGAGACCGGCGCGTTACCGGTGCGCGATACCACCTGCCCGGCCATCCACACCGCCTTGCAGGCATCGGAAAAGGGCGTGCCGTTCATGCCCTTAGGCGGATTGATCGGCTCGGACCTGGTCGAAAACCGTAGCGACTGGAAAGTCATGGATGATCCCTTAGGGGAGGGCGGCGGGCCGGTGGTGCTGCTGCCCGCCATCAAGCCCGACGTGGCGCTGTTCCACAGCCCCAAGGCCGATATACACGGCAACGTCTGGATCGGGCGGCGCCGCGAACTGATGACCATGGCGCATGCCTCGTCGGCTTCCCTGGTCACGGTCGAGACCATCGAGGACCGCGACTTTCTCGCCGACGAGGAAACCGCGGCGGGCACCCTGGCATCGCTTTACGTGACGGCAATCGCCGAAGCCAAGAACGGCGCCTGGCCGCAGGGGCTGACTGGCCATTACGACCGCGATGCAGATCATATCCGCGCCTACGCCGAGGCGGCCAAAACCGAAGAAGGATTTCGCCAATACCTGGAAGGCGACGTCCTGGAGCCGTCATGACCGGTGCTTCCTACAAACCGGAGGAATTGCTGATCACCACCTTCGCCCGGTTGCTTCTGCGGCTGGAACGCATCGGCCATGTCGCCGTCGGGGCGCTGTCGCCGATCCCGGGCGCGGCGGCGTTGCTGGCGCAAGCGCTGGCTGCCGATGAAGGGGGGGAAGAGGCGGGCCAAGAGACAGAGAAGGGAGCGGCACTTGCCGGTCCCGGACAGGGACATAAAATGAGGGTTTCCATCATTCACGGAGACGCCAACAACCCGTTTACCGACGGCGGCCGTGAATTGTTCGATTGCGCCGGCCAAGGCCGCATCGATGCGTTCTTTTTGGGCGGTGCCCAGATCGACGGCGGCGCCAACATCAACCTGCTCGGCACCGGCGATTACCCGGACCTGGACAAACGCTTCCCCGGATCCTTCGGCTCGGCCTTCGTCTATTTCGTCATCCCCAATGTCATCCTGTTCGCGCCGGAGCATACGAAACGGGTGCTGGTAAACAAGGTCGATTTCATCAGCGCGCCCGGCACCAGCCCGCCCGAGGTCCACCGCCCCGGCGGCCCTAAGGCCCTGGTCACCGGCAAGTGCGCGATGGAGTTTGATGCCGCCACCAAACGCTTCACCTTGGAATCGGTGCATCCGGGGGTGACGGTGGAAGACATCCGCGACAACACCGGCTTCGATTTCGACTTGCCCGATGGCGGCCCGGACGCGGTTCCCGAAACCCCAGCCCCCGACGCGGCATTGTTGGACCGCCTGCGCACCACCATCGGCCCCGAAATCGCCAAAACCTACCCGGCCTTCGCCGAACGGGTGTTCGGGTAGAAGGAAGCGCGTCTTACTCGGGCAAACGCTTAACAGTCACCAGGCCCGTTCCGTGATTGTTGCCATAGAAATATGAGCATCCCCCAATACAAAACGGCGGGATGGCGTCGTTGACATAAAGGTACAATCGGCCGGTTTCGGTCGCCGTGACTTTCTTTTCCTCTCCGACGCGGAAGGTCGTTCCATTCCGCCCGATCTTTCCCATGACGTCTATTATATCGTCAAGATGATCAAGCGCTTCAGATCGAAACACATCGGGGGGATCTCCGCTCTGTCAAATAATGGCATGTTTCACCTCTAGATGATGAAGGGGGTTTCTATGACTTCTTTGAACGTCATGCTCTCCAACGAAGCTGTATATATCCCAATAGATACGTTGGTATCTGACCCCGAGGATATGCTTCCAGTCCTGCATACAACAAAGCTGTATCCGGTGCCTCATTGGAACGGAGTAATCTGCGGCACGGGAATAATGAAATTCATCGTCGGGTGGTACGCCTATGCGCTAACCAGTGTTCTTGCCCGCGATATCGAACATTTAGATGAATTTGCACCTGAGTGCTTATGAACAATGTTCAAAGAAGCCAAAGATAGTTTTGATAATGAATTATTGGACGAGGCAACCAGCACGATTTATCACTTCGGGTACAGTGAAGAACAATCTCGGTTTTTTGGGTACGCTTATCGTTCTGGAGAAGACTTCGTATCTGAACAATTAGAGGAGGAGTTCAGGCAAAAACCTGGGCTTTTGAATGGGGGCTATGAGATCAAAGAGTTTCCAATCGACCCCATCAAATTATCTGATTTACAGAAAGCAGAAGACGCGGAAAAGAATATTGAGGACCGTGTGGGAATTGGTGGCGAAATTCACAGCTTTTCAATGCAAAACATTTCTAAGGATGAGGGGCAGGCCGATATTTTGATGCAAATAAGGCGGTGTCACCGATTCGATGATTTTGAAAAAGCGTATATTGAGATGAGCAAAAAGCTACCTTCTAGCTAATATCGACACACTCTTTATAGCATTTTAGCTCTTTTACGCATTTTCGGCTTGGCTTTCGAAGCCTTCTTCTTCGCAGGTTTCGGTTTCACCACTTTCTTGTCTTTCTTCGCCCCTGTCGCGGCTGACCCTGCGCCGCGCCTCTTGCTCAAATAGGGCTTCAAATACTGCCCCGTAAAACTGCCCTTCACCGCGGCGACGTCTTCCGGGGTGCCTTGGGCGACCAGTTTGCCGCCTTTGTTGCCGCCTTCGGGGCCGAGGTCGATGATCCAGTCGGCGGTCTTGATGACCTCCAGGTTATGTTCGATGACGATGACGGTATTCCCGGTCTCGACCAGGGAGTGCAGGACTTCCAACAGTTTGCGGACGTCTTCGAAGTGCAGGCCGGTGGTCGGCTCATCCAGGATATAGAGCGTCTTGCCGGTGGCCCGGCGGCTGAGTTCCTTGGCCAGTTTGACCCGTTGCGCCTCGCCGCCCGATAGCGTCGTCGCCTGTTGGCCGAGGTGGATGTAGTCGAGGCCGACCCGTTGCAGGGTCACCATCTTGTCGCGGATCGCCGGCACGGCTTTAAAGAATTCGGCGGCTTCTTCGACGGTCATGTCGAGCACGTCGGCGATCGACTTGCCGCGGAAATGAATTTCCAGGGTTTCCCGGTTGTAGCGCTTGCCGCGGCAGGTGTCGCAGGTGACATAGACGTCGGGCAGGAAATGCATCTCGATCTTGATGACGCCGTCGCCTTGGCAGGCTTCACAGCGCCCGCCCTTGACGTTGAAGGAAAAACGTCCCGGCTTGTAGCCCCGCGTCTTGGCCTCCGGCATGCCCGAGAACCACTCGCGGATCGGGGTGAAGGCGCCGGTGTAGGTGGCCGGGTTGGAGCGCGGCGTGCGGCCGATGGGGGACTGGTCGATATCGACGACCTTGTCGAGCAGTTCAATCCCGTCGATGCCGTCGTGGTCGCCGGGGTGCAGCCGGGTTCCCTGCAGGCGGCGGGCCAGGGCTTTGTACAGCGTTTCGACCACCAGCGACGATTTGCCGCCGCCGGAAACGCCGGTGATGCAGGTAAAGGTGCCCAAGGGAAAATCCACGTCCAGGTTTTCCAGGTTGTTGGCCCTGGCGCCACGGACCGTCAGCTTGTGGTCTTTGCCATTCTTGCGGCGGGTCTCCGGCATCGGCACCTGTTCGATGCCGGTCAGGTACTTGCCGGTCAGGCTTTCCGGCGATGCCATGACTTTTTTGGCCGACCAGCTGGCGACCACCCGGCCGCCGTGGATGCCGGCGCCGGGGCCCATGTCGATCAGGTAATCGGCGCTGGTGATGGCTTCTTCGTCGTGTTCGACGACGATCACGGTGTTGCCGATATCGCGCAGCCGTTCCAGGGTTTTCAGCAACCGAGCGTTATCGCGCTGATGCAGGCCGATGGAGGGCTCATCCAGCACATACAGCACCCCGGTCAGGCCGGAACCGATTTGGCTGGCCAGCCGGATGCGCTGGCTTTCGCCGCCCGACAAGGTGCCGGACGACCGGGACAGGGTCAGGTATTCCAACCCGACGTTTTTGAGGAAGCCCAGCCGTTCGTTGATTTCGCGCAGGATGCGCCGGGCGATCTCGCGCTGCTGCTTGCTGAGGTGTTTCTCGACGCCGGAAAACCAATCGTGGGCCGCATCGATGGACATCTCGGCGACCTCCGACACATGCAGGCCGGCGATTTTTACCGCCAGCGCCTGCGGTTTCAGCCGGTGGCCCTTGCAGGTGTCGCACGAGGTGATGGTCTGATACCGGGCCAGTTCGTCGCGGACCCAGTTGGAATCGGTCTCGCGCCAGCGCCGTTCCATATTGGGGATGACGCCTTCGAAGGGCTTGGTGATGTCATAGGCCTTGTGGCCGTCGTGATAGCGCATGGTGACGTCTTCGGCGTCCGATCCGAACAGGATCATTTCGCGGGTCTTTCTCGGCAACACCTCGAACCGGGCGTTCAGATCGAAGCCGAAGTGCTCGGCCAAACTGGTCAGGGTCTGGTCGTAATAGCGGGACGACGAATTGGCCCACGGCGTAATGGCGCCTTCGTTCAGCGACAGCCGGTCGTCGCCGACCACCAGGTCGGGGTCGAAGTACATCTCCGTGCCCAATCCGTCACAGGACGGGCACGCCCCGAAGGGGTTGTTGAAGGAAAACAGCCGGGGTTCGATCTCGTCGATGGTGAAGCCGGACACCGGGCAGGCAAATTTGGCCGAGAACACGGTGCGGCCTTCGGGGATGTTATCTTTGATGCCGGATTTCTTCTTCAGTTTGGATTCTTTTTCAGTCCCTGTCGCGGCTTCGCCGCTCCGCGCCTCTTGAGCCAGATCCACAAAGGCGATGCCATCGGCGAGGTTGAGCGCGGTCTCGAAGCTGTCGGCGAGGCGCGATTCCAACCCCTCGCGGACCACCAGCCGGTCGACCACGACCTCGATATCGTGTTTGAATTTCTTGTCCAGGGCCGGCGCGTCCTCGATACCGTACAGCGTTCCATCGATGCGGACGCGTTGGAACCCGCGCTTGGCCAGGGCCTGCATTTCCTTTTTGTACTCGCCCTTGCGGCCGCGGACGATGGGCGCCAGCAAATACAGCCGGGTGTCTTCGGGCATATCCATGACCCGGTCGACCATCTCGCTGACGGTCTGGCTTTCGATGGGCAGGCCGGTGGCCGGCGAATGGGGAACGCCGACGCGGGCAAACATCAACCGCATGTAGTCGTAAATCTCGGTCACCGTGCCGACGGTGGAGCGCGGATTGCGCGATGTCGTCTTCTGCTCGATTGATATTGCCGGTGACAGCCCTTCGATGGTGTCGACGTCGGGTTTTTGCATCAGTTCCAGGAATTGCCGCGCATAAGCCGACAGGCTTTCGACATAGCGGCGCTGGCCTTCGGCGTAGATGGTGTCGAACGCCAGCGAAGACTTGCCCGACCCGCTGAGTCCGGTAATCACGGTCAGCTTATCGCGGGGGATTTCGACGTTGACGTTTTGCAGGTTGTGCTCGCGGGCGCCACGAACCTGGATGTTTTTGGGCATGAGTACCGTCTAGGGCCTCTAGGAATGGTTTTCAGGGCGCAAAAGGAGCCCCGACAAACCCCCACACATAAAGGGCTTGCGCCTTCAGGTAAAGGGACTGCATTACGAATGGACGCAGCTATTTTTGGGGACAAATGTTGGTTGGTGGCTGCAAGTCGCCAGGAAGACTACTAGGTGGTATTCCGGATTCAATGCACGCCGAATCGAGTTGGGTTTGGGTAAGGAATTTAGCGTTTAAAAAAAGCGATCCGAGCCGGGCATTACTGAGGTTTGTATTGGTGAGGGTTGCTTCTCCAAAATTAGCGTCAACAAGGGAGGATCCGCTGAGATCAGCTCCACTCAGGTTGGCCCTGATGAGCCTGACTCCTTGTAGTTTAGCTTTGGTGAGGGTTGCCCCACTCAGGTCG
Organism: Alphaproteobacteria bacterium MarineAlpha3_Bin2; assembly: GCA_002938315.1. GTDB lineage: Bacteria > Pseudomonadota > Alphaproteobacteria > Rhodospirillales > Casp-alpha2 > Casp-alpha2. The sequence continues at coordinate 14,931 of PTLL01000031.1, forward strand.
GCCCTAACAAGATTGGCATATAACAGATCGGCTCCGCTGAGGTTGGCTTTGCTGTTTCGTATGCGTCTGGGAACAGCCTAATCGGGTTTGGTCAACAAAACGTAAAGGCGAACCCCGGTGAGGCGAAAGCCTTTATGAGTCATCAATGTTCTTGAAATGTTCTTGACAGGTAGGACGATTTGGGCTTTCATTTCCCCTCATGATGACCGGTTGTCCGGTTATCCCCGGTTTCCACAGGGGGCCCACTGGCGGCACCCCGCCCGCCCGTTTAAGGTTCCGGACTTAGAAGGCGAGGACGGGCGAAGCCCGGACAGGGACATATAAATATAGGAGTACCCATGGCAGGGTCAGTCAATAAAGTCATTTTGGTCGGCAATTTGGGGCGCGACCCCGAGGTCCGACAATCCCAGGCCGGCGCCAAGATCGTTAATTTCTCGGTCGCCACTTCGGATTCCTGGAAAGATAAAAATACCGGTGAGCGGCGGGAAAAGACCGAGTGGCACCGGGTCGTTATTTTCAGCGAGGGCTTGGCCAATATCGCCGAGCAATATCTCCGTAAGGGCTCAAAAGTCTATATCGAAGGGTCGTTACAGACCCGCGAATACGAAAAAGACGGCATCAAGCGCTATTCCACCGAGGTCGTCCTGCAGGGCTTCAACAGCACCATGACCATGCTCGATACCAAGGGCGGCGGGGGTGGCGATTTCGCCTCAAGCGGCAATGGTGGCCAACCGGATTATGTCAGTTCTGATAACGGCGGCGGAGGCGCGCCCAGTGCTCCCCCCCCGGGCGGCGATCTGGACGACGAAATTCCTTTTTAATTATTCTAATTTCAGCACTTGGCCTTCCCGGCTGGAATTGATATCTTCTCTTGGGGGGCGAATTTTTCATATTCGCTTTTGGTGTGTTTAGAACACTGGATGAGATGTTTTCATTCGAGGGGCGGGTTTTTTTAGCGGCGATTCCTGGGGTGATATTGGCTGCCGAAACCGCCGTTGGCGATGATACGACGTCGGGTATGACGGTCCTGGGCGTCGGTGCTCTCATGGGCATTGCCCTGACCCTGATTATCCTTTCTCTCCGCCGGATTCGGGACCATGAAAGGGCGCTCAGAGAAGGCGGGCATTTCCGCGATGTCGCCGAGTACGTCGGCGACTGGGTTTGGGAAATGGATACGGAATTAAAATTTACCTACCTGTCCGCCCGTTTTTTTGAACAATTTCCAATTATCCCTGAAATAATTTTGGGCAAGACCCGCGCCGAATACATCGGCGCCGGCACTGATGACCCGGGTTGGCGAAACCATTTTAAGGATATCAAGGCGCAACGGCCGTTTCGAGATTTCAAGTATTCATTCACGGATGAAAATGGCCGTCTCCGCCACATCCGCATTAGCGGCAGGCCGGTGTTCGACGCCCAGGGAGCCTACAAGGGGTATCAGGGAACCGGCGCCGATCTGACCGCCGAGGTCGAGGCGACGGCGCAGGCGGCCAGGGCGGAAGCCATCTTGGCTGACGCCCCGGAGCCGCACCAGGCGGCCCCACAAGGCAGCCCTTACCTCCCCTTAAATAGTCTACAAATTCAGCCAAAACCGGCCCCAATTTAAGCGGTCATTCGGTTGTTTGCAGGGTTGGGAAATGGTAGAGTTTGTCGTCCCGGCACGAGCCTGGGGCCGGCCCCGGCGTAGGCCATATAAGCGCTTGAAAATACTGGATAACCCGATTGACGACACCCTCTGATTCTCCCCCTCCCGCGACCCCTGATTCTGACATTTTAACGGTTTCCATCGAGGACGAAATGAAGTCGTCCTATCTCGATTACGCGATGAGCGTCATCGTGTCGCGCGCGCTGCCCGATGTGCGCGATGGATTGAAGCCGGTGCACCGACGAATCCTCTATGCCATGAAGGAAGGCGGCTACGAAGCCGGCAAGCCATACCGAAAATCGGCGCGCATTGTCGGTGACGTGATGGGCAAATATCACCCGCACGGCGATCAGGCTATTTACGACGCCATGGTGCGGATGGCGCAGACGTTTTCCCTGCGGCTGCCCTTGGTGGACGGTCAAGGCAATTTTGGTTCCATGGACGGCGACCGGGCGGCGGCCATGCGCTACACCGAGGCCCGCATGGACCGGAGCGCCCATGCCCTGTTGGAGGACATCAACAAGGATACGGTTGACTTCCAACCCAACTACGATGAAACCGTTTTCGAGCCGTCGGTGCTGCCGGCGGAGTTCCCCAACCTGTTGGTCAATGGCGCCGGTGGTATTGCCGTCGGCATGGCGACGAACATTCCGCCCCATAATCTGGGCGAAGTCATCGACGCCTGTTGCGCCTATATCGACGACCCTGACATTAGTATCGAGCAGATCATCGAAAATCATGTGTCGGGTCCGGATTTCCCAACCGGCGGCCTGATCATGGGGCGCTCAGGAATCATTCAGGCCTATCACACCGGCCGCGGCTCGGTGATCATGCGCGGCAAGACCTCCTTCGAAGAAGTCCGCAAGGGCCGCCAGGCGATCATCGTCCACGAAGTTCCCTATCAGGTGAACAAGGCCCGGATGGTTGAGATCATGGCCGAGACCGTTCGCGACAAGAAGATCGAGGGCATTTCCGATCTGCGGGACGAATCCGACCGCAACGGCGTACGTGTCGTCGTCGAACTGAAGCGCGACGCCGAACTCGAGGTGGTGTTGGCGCAGTTGTTCCGGTTCACCCCCTTGCAGTCCAGTTTCGGCGTTAACATGCTGGCCCTGGACAGGGGTCAGCCGAAGATGATGAATCTCAAGCAGATCATCGTCGCCTTTGTCGAATTTCGCGAAGAGGTCATTCGCCGGCGCACCATCTATGACCTCGGCAAGGCCCGTGAACGGGCGCATGTGCTGGCCGGCTTGGCCGTTGCCGTCGCCAACATCGACGCCATCATCGCCTTGATCCGGGCCGCCAAGGACCCCGGTGACGCGCGCGAAAAACTGATGATCAAGGCGTGGCCGGCGACCGAGGTGGAGGCGATGATCAAGCTGTTGGACGAACCAGGCCACGGCGTCGTCAAGGGGACCTACAAACTTTCCGAGGCCCAGGCTAAGGCCATTCTTGATTTGCGCCTGCATCGGTTAACCGGGTTGGAACGGGACAAGATCGGCGGCGACCTTAAGGTCTTGGGTGATGAGATCACCGGCCACCTTTCGCTTCTGGGGTCCAGGGAACAGCTGTATACGCTGCTTCGCCAGGAACTTCAGGACAGGAAGGAGAAGTTCGCCGATGCGCGCCGCACCGTCATCGAGGAAGGCGAGTTCGAGCACGATATCGAAGACCTGATCCAGCGCGAAGACATGGTGGTGACGGTGACCAACACCGGTTATGTCAAACGGGTGCCGCTGTCGACCTATCGGGCGCAGCGCCGCGGCGGCAAGGGCCGCGCCGGGATGAGCACCCACGAAGAGGATTTCGTCAATCAGGTGTTCGTGGCCAACACCCACACACCGATGCTGTTCTTCTCGTCCGAAGGCATCGTTTACAAGCTCAAGGTCTATAAGCTGCCGCTTGGCACGCCCCAGGCCCGGGGCAGGGCGTTGATCAACTTGCTGCCCCTGAACGAAGGCGAAACCATCACCACCATGATGCCGCTGCCTGAAGACGAGGACACCTGGGGCGACCTGTTCGTCATGTTCTCGACCGCGTCCGGTAGTGTCCGGCGCAACCGACTGAGCGATTTCACCAATGTTTTCGCCAACGGCAAGATCGCCATGAAACTGGAAGACGGCGACAAATTGGTCCGGGTGCGCACCTGTACGAAAGACGATGACATCCTGCTGTCGGCCCAAGGCGGTAAATGCATCCGTTTCCCGGTCACCGGCGTCAGGGTCTTCACCAGCCGAGCGTCGAAGGGCGTGCGCGGAATCAAACTGGCCAAGGGCGATAAGGTCATCGCCATGTCGGCCCTTCGCCATGTCAAGGTCGGGGTCGAGGACAGGGATGAGTATCTTCAGGCTGTCAACGCGTCGAGGCGCCTGAAAGGCGGCGATTATACCGATCGGGCCGAAGACAAGGCCCGCGATGAGGAACTGACGGCGAAGCTGACCGAGGACAAGTTCGTTCAAATGGCCGAGGAAGAAGAGTTTATTTTGACCATCGCGGCGGATGGTTTCGGTAAACGCTCTTCGGCGTATGAATACCGAATCGCCGGGCGCGGCGGCCAGGGCATCGCCAACATCGATATTTCGCGCGGGAAGAAAAAAACCTACGTCACCGCGGCGTTTACGGTGGTCGACACCGACCAAATTGTCATGGTGTCGGACAATGGCCAGATCATTCGCTGTCCTATCGACAAGGTCAGCATCGTCGGCCGGTCCAGCCGCGGCGTCACCATCTTCAAGACCGCCAAGGGTGAAGAGGTGGTGTCGGTATCACGGCTCCGCGATGTCGAGGACGAAAATGGCAACGGGGATGGGGAGGCCGATTTGGAGGCCCCCGTCGAGCCCCCCGCCCCGCCAATTGAAGGCGCCGGGGACCAGGCGGAAGGAGAGTAGGAATGAGCGATACCCTCACTGGGGTTTATCCCGGCACCTTCGATCCGGTCACCAATGGCCATATGGATATCGTCGCCAGGGCGGCAACGGTTGTCGGCCGGCTGATTGTCGGCGTTGCCTCCAATGCCGGAAAAGACCCGTTGTTCTCCTTGGAACAACGAGTGGCATTGATGGAGGGTGAAGTTTCGGCACTGCCCAAGGATCAAGCCGCACGGATAAGCGTCCAGTCTTTTGATCATTTGCTGGTTGATTTCGCCGTCGCGCACGACGCCTCGGTGATCATCCGGGGCCTGCGCGCGGTGTCCGACTTTGAATACGAATTTCAGATGGCGGCAATGAATTCGCGCCTCAACGGCAGCGTCGAAACCGTGTTCCTGATGGCGTCGGATAAATACCAGTTCATTTCGTCGCGCTTCGTCAAAGAGATCGGTCGGCTCGGCGGCGATGTCGGTCATTTCGTGTCGGACGCGGTGAAGCAAAAGCTGGAGCAGAGTTTCTAAAACATCTGCGGTGGGCACGCTAAAAATGCGTTTTAAAAGGCATTGACCGGCCCTTTGCGGCTACTTATGTTCCCGCTTTCTCCCGGCGTTCCCCCGACTACCCACTGGGCGTTCGCCGGAGACCCTAAGGGCGCTTAGCTCAGTTGGTAGAGCACCTGACTTTTAATCAGGTTGTCGCAGGTTCGATCCCTGCAGCGCCTACCATATAAATCAAGGCCTTAGCTGGAAACGGTTAGGGCCTTGATCATTATGGGTAACACATGGGTAACAAATGGGGGTAGTTTCGCGCCTATTTAAGCGGTTTGATGTTGCCAGGAAGATGTCTGCTTTCCCCCCGAAAGCAGACATTTTTAGGACAGTCAAAAAGAGTCTGCTTTTGACCCAAAGCGGACATTCGGAGGTTTACGGAAATGGGAGTAAATCAGGGTGCACAGTTGGGAAACGTTACCGTAACGGTGGTTCCCTTGCCGATCTTGCTCTTGATGCCCAACGTGCCGTCATGGAGGTCGATTCCCAAGGCGGCTAGGCCGCCCGGTGGTCGGCCAAGGTTTTCAGATCGGTCCAGAGATAAACCACGGACGGCATCCGCTGCCCGGCGAAGTCATGATGGGTGTGGGCGACCAGCCGGGCGCCGAGGGCTTCGTAGAAGAACCGGTTGGGGTTGCCTTCCAGAACCTCCACATAGAAGGCCCCCATGCCCCGGCCAGCCATGCGCCGGGCGACCTCGGCGCAGAGGCGGCGGCCGATCCCTTTCTCGCGGTGGTCCGCATGGACGTAAAGCTCATAGAGCTGTCCCGCCGCCGGGCTACGGGGCCGGGCGCGGTGCCTACCGGTTGGACCCCAGGTGGCATAGGCGACGATCCGATGCGGTGCCGCTTCGGCGACCAGGACGTTCCGGACTCCGCCCTGCAGCCGCTGCGGCCAGCGCGACCGGGCGCCGAGGTTCTGAACAAGATAGGCCTTGGGCAGCAGCGTTGGGTAGGCGTCGCGCCAGGTCTCCCTTTCGACCCGGGCAATGCCCGACGCATCACCTGGCCGGGCAATACGAATCACCGGGCGGATGGCCTTCACGCGTTGATCACCCCTGAATTACGGCAGCGCCGCGATGATTTCACGGTACTCGGCCTCGGGGAAAGCGGTCAGTGTCTTGCTCCGGATGGCACCGGTGGAGCCGACGGTCAGCAAAAACTTGGCCGCCGTCGCCTCGTCCGGCATTTCGTAGACGACGACCAAGTCATAATCGCCCATAGTCAGGTAAAAGTTCTTCATTTTACCGCCCAATTTCTTGGCCAATCGTTTGACCACGCTGAGCCGCTTCGGCGAGCTCTTGATGTCGGCGATACCGCCTTGGGTGTAGTTGATCAGGCTGATGTAGGTGCTCATGGTCGGTTCTCCTCTCCTGTATCGATCCATTATCTCATGAATGGAAGCCGCGAGGGCGGGTAATTTCCTTGGCTACTTCCGCCATATGGAACGTGAAGCATCGACAATGCAGTAGACGGCTTCTTCAGATAACATTGCAAACTTCTGTTTCTGACCCAAAGCGGACATTGGCCAGTGTTCTGAAAATCAGTGTTTGCGTTACGCTCTTATCGTTTGCCGGATTTATTCATCTACAACCGATACGGGGACTTGGGTGGCTGCGGTGGAATGTTGTGCTCTTGCTCAGACGGGGAAACGGAAATATGATTTTTACGAATTTGAGGATTATCCGGGAAATGTCCAATTAGATATGGCGTCCCGTAACCAAAAATCGCAGAAGCCGTCGAAGGTCAGCGCCGAGAAAATTCTTGCCGCGGCGCTGAGCCGCGCTGAGGTTGAAGGCTGGCAAAACATACGCCTTCATGACATTGCCGATGATCTCGGCACTTCATTGCCGATTGTCAAAGAACACTTCCGCGATCAAGATGCCATCGCCAATGCGTGGTTTCGGAACAGCCTTGACGCCATGCTGGCGCCCACCGAAAAAGCTTTTCGCGATCTGCCACCGAAAGAACGGTTGTTTCTGGTCATCATGCGCTGGCTCGATGCCATGGCGGTTCACAGGCGGGTGACGGTTCAAATGATCCGGACCAAATTGTATCTCGGACATCCTCACCATTGGGTCCCCCTCGTTTTCAATCTATCGCGGCTGGTTCACTGGATCAGGGAGGCGGCGTTTCTAGACTCTCAGGGACGCCAGCGTCAGTTTGAAGAGATTGGATTGACGACGTTGGTCGTAGCGACGCTTGGGTATTGGGCCACAGATCAATCAGAGGGTCAGGATCGCACCAGGCAGTTCTTTTCTAAACGGCTGGAGACCGGCGATCGTGTCATGTCGCGGCTCTTTCGGTAGTCCGCACCTAAAAGCAGACATACCGAAGTCCAATGTCCGCTCTTGGGGCTATAGTGGCCCATTTACAGTCGGGTAATCGACGTCCGCCAATGACCCGTAAACGACACGAATGCCTTTCCTTCGGCACCGAGTTTAAGCAAGGGTCGGTATTTTATGGGAGTGGGTTTAGTGCTCTATGACCCCACCCGGGAAAAGATTCTGATGAAACTGAAAGGCATTCCCTTGGCGATGGCGTTGCTGCTGACGGCCTGTGCGGCGGCGGTGCCCGCCCCACCCCCGAGCCAAATCGACCTTGACGCAAAGACCGTCATCTTCGTCACCAGTAACGGATGGCACAGCGGCATCGTCGTGGCGAAGGCCGACCTTCCGCCCGATCGGCTTCCGGAGTCGGTGGATTTCCCTGAGGCGCGTTTCCTCGAGTTCGGCTGGGGCGACGCCGTCTACTATCCGGCCAAGCAGCCGACCTTCGGCATGTCCTTGCAGGCCGCGCTCGTTCCGACCCCGGCCGTGGTTCATGTCGCCGGCCTGTGGGGGGAGCCCGCGCGCGTCAACCCGAAGGCCGAGGTTGTTTCACTTCCGATCGACGACGAAAACTTCCACCGTCTCGTCAATTTCATCGACGCCAGCTTCGAGCGTTCCGGAGCCGCGCGCGCCGCCGCCACGGGACCAGGGCTCTACGCTACGAGCCGCTTTTATCCTGCAAAAGGCAGCTTTCACCTCTTCAATACCTGCAACACCTGGACCGTCCGCGCTCTCGCGGCTGCGGGGTACGATGTCAGCGCGTCGGGGACGTCTCGAGCCGAAGCGCTGATGCAACAAGTGCGCGCCCTCGTCAGACCCCGATGACGTGGCCACCCGTTTGAGGTTGGTCGCTAGTCAGCAGAATACTTAAGCTGATTTGAAGGGATTCAAGGGGGATTCCCGTACACATCAAATCGAGCCCCATTCGTCCGTTTCGGGCAAGCTCCAATGTCCGCTTTTGGCTATTAGCGGACTCTTTGCCACACCCTAAAACATGTCCGCTTTACCCCCGAAAGCGGACATTTTTGGCAGGCATGAAAA
>PTLL01000032.1 GCA_002938315.1 Alphaproteobacteria bacterium MarineAlpha3_Bin2
CCAGCGGCACCACGACCCAAGCGGCGGATTTGCTGGGCCTGACCCAATCGGCGGTCAGCCGCCTGATTACCCAATTGGAAAGCGAACTGGGCCTCAATATATTCGACCGCCGTCATGGCCGGTTGCGGATCACGCCGGAAGGCCAGCACTTCTATGACGTGGTCAAAAAGCTGCTGTCGGGCATCGACCAGATCACGGCGACGGCGCGGGACATTCGCACCCTGAAGACCGGGGCGCTCCGGATTATCGCCATGCCGGCGCTGGCCTATGGCCTTTTGCCTGAAACCATCACCACCATCAACAAACGATTTAGGCAAATCAAGATTTCCGTGGAAATGGGCACCCGGCTGGATGTGGAGGAAGGGGTGGAAAGCGCGCAATTCGATTTCGGCATCGCCACCCTGCCCATCAACCGCCAGGGCATTGAGGTGGAACCGCTGTTTACCGCCGATGGGGTGTGCGTCCTGCCCATGGGCCATGAGTTGGCCAAGAAATCCGAAATCGTCGCCGAGGATCTGGCCGACCTTCCCTTTATCTCGATGAATTCCGGCTCCCTACTCCGTTACCAGACCGACGAGTTGTTCGGACGTTTGGGCATCCACCGCGTGCTGAGCGTCGAGGCGCCGTCGACCTTGTTGGCGACGAACCTGGTAGCCAAGGGCTTGGGCGTTTCAATCGTCCATTCATTCATTGCTTCGGCCTATGGCGACCGGGTTATCGCCAAACCCTTCACGCCGACGATCCGGTACGAATACGGATTGCTTTTTCCGGCCGCGCAAACCCGCTCGCAGATCACCAATGCGTTCGTCGAATCGCTACGGGATGATCTCAAAAAAACCTAAGGCCGGTTTAAATCAGGCTTTCGTTAGCCCGGTATCCAGCGGACGATGCCGGCGACCCCGTCGACGGCGACTTGGCCGCCATCCGGAATTTTGTTGGTGGCATCAAGCACGCCCAGAACCATGGGAATGCTCCGCTCCCGTGCCAGCGAGGCCAGGTGCGTTGTGCTGCCGCCAAGTTCGGCGACGACGCCAGCCACCTTGGGCAGCACCTGGCTGATGGCCGGTCCGGCAACCTTGGTCACCAGGACGTCACCGGGCGCGACGCGGCCGAGTTCACACTCGCAATTGATGACGCAGGCCCGGCCTGTGCCCCAACCAACCCCGGCCGCTTGCCCTTTGATGCCGGGATAGCGTTCCCATTTTTGATCGGGCATCGGCGCCGGTTCCGTATGCAAAGGGCGGGCTTGCAGCATCTTGATCCCGTCCTCATCCATGGCCCATTCAATTTCGACGGGCCCGCCCCTCAAGTTTTCCGCCACTTTCATCATCGCACCCAGCTCCTGCGCTTGCGCTTTACTCAGGCACGGTTCGGACACTTGGTCATCGGCAACGGCTTTCGTCGTCGGGGCGGCATGGTGGGCACAGTTGATGGTATGGCTTTTCCGTCCGGTCTGTATGTCCAACAACCTTCCGTCTTCGCTCAGGTCATAACGATCCGGCACCACTTCGCCCTGGGCAATGGACTCGCCAAGGCCCCACGTCGCCGTAACCGACATACCGCCGTCGGCGGTCTGGCTGATGCCGCCGCCGGACGCAATGGCCTGAACCAAGGGCTGCACCAGAACCGACATCGCCGTATCAATGGCCTTGATGCTCTTGTTTTCCATGTACCGAAGCGCGCGCGACGACCACAACGCCCCCCAGCATGCATGCACCGTGGTCAGAAAATCTTTTTCATTTTCAATGCCAAGATAGGTCTGAAACTGACCGGCGAAGGATGACCCTTCGGTGTCTTCCATCAGCGAAGACGACCGCACCGCCACCAACATACCGTCTTCCCCGGTCAATTCCCGATACGCCTGGATCAGCGGCTGTTTGATCTCGTCGATCATCGGCGCATCGAACATGGCGATTCTGATTTCCGAGATAAATGGCCGGGCCTCGTAAAAATCCAAGCTTACGGCTTTTTCCGCCACCTCGGTCAAACCCAGTGCCTCGACCTGGGCCATATAGGCCTCGGCGCTGAGGCAAAACCCGCCCGGCGTCGGCAAACCGGCATGATCCAACGCCGCCTGATTGGCGGCCTTGGGGCCGAAACGGCCGGCGTCTTCCGCGGCCGGGTCGGACAATTGGACGATATAATCGCTAGGTTCGCTCATGGTATTCCTAAAACCGGGGTACTGTTAAAAACCGGACGGCCCGGACTGCGTTCAGCCCGAGCCGGGCCGGAAAGTTACACCGCAAACCGGCGCCGGTTACATCGGGTCGACAACCGTGATCTTCTCGACCGGGAAGTTGGAAATGATCTCGACTTCATCGTTGTGGACAATCAGCATTTCCTCGATCCGGACACCATACTGGTATGTCTTTCCGTGCTGGGTTTCCAGGGCGAAGACCATGCCTTCCTTGATCTCGATCGGGTGGTCGAGTGACCAAATCCGCGAGATGACCGGCGGATCGTATTGGGCGAGGCCGAGGCCGTGGCCCCACAGGTTCGCCGCCGCCTGATCTTCTTCCTCGTAGCCCCAGGCTTCTTTCGCCGACGGCCATTTCGATGCGATTTCCTTGGTCGTGGTGCCGACCTTCACCGCCTCGATGGAATCATACAGCCAACCCAGCGCTTGTTCGTAGGTGTCGTTCATTTCCTGGGTCGGCTCCTTGCCGACGCAGTAGGTGCGGTAGTAGCACGACTTGTAGCCGTTCCAGGTCAACGCCGCCAAATCCATGAACACAATATCACCCGGCTGGATGATACGGTCGGTGAAATTGCGCCAGTTCGGCCAAGTGTTGGGGCCGGATGAAACGATCACATCCTCGACATCTTCCATGCCGGGAATATTAAATAGAAATTCCATGATGTGCGCGGTGACCTGGTTCTCGGTGCGGCCGGGCTTCAGGAACTTCATGGTTTCCCAGTGCGCGGCATCGCCGATGGCGGCGACGATGCGCATGCATTCCTGTTCATCGACGTTCTTGATGGACCGCGCCTCCATCATCGCCGACATGCCGTCGACCCATTCGATGCCGGCTTTTTCAAACGCGCCGATCATGTTGATGTCGATGAAGTCGACGCCGAGCTTTTCACCGGCGACGCCGAAACGTTTCATCTCTTCGACGATGGCGTTGGTGAACTTAGTCACCTGTTGTTCGGACGCACCACCGGCTGCGCCTTTGATCCAGGCATAGGAATAGCGGATGTTTTCTTCCGGAATCCACGGCGAATGGCGAGCGATCTGAGCGCCGATATCGCCTTGTTCAAACAGGACAGGGGCCGCGTCGCCACACAACAGCGCATACCGAAGGCCGGGTTTAAGCCGGTTCCAACCGGGCGTCAGGGTGCTGGTGATGTAACGACAGTTTTCGTCGTACATGCACAGCATGGCGCCCAATCCGTGGGCCTTCATGCGCGCGCGGGCGCTTTCAAGTCTGTAAGTACGCAGGCGATCCCAGTTGATCTTCTCCTGCCAGTCTGTTCCAGTGATGCCGAAATTCGCGGTGCCGTGCCTCATGATATTTGATATCCCCCTGCCTATGGTGGTAGGCATTTCATAAAAAAATTGGGATTTGGAATACCCAATAATTCGATGGCGCAAGCGTAGCAGGTTGCCAAAAAAAAACGCAAGACACTCGGCCCGCCAATTTGATGCTAATTTCTCATTGCCATAGGCAAATTTGGAATTTTAAATCATGCCGCGTTACTTTTAGGGTGGCCTCTATATAATGAATTGCTGTGCGTTGACCACTGGGTGACGCACTTCCAAAATAATCCTAATGATAATTCTATACTCAGGAGTTACCTTTCATGACCGATCAACCGTGGGAAACAGATAACTGGTTCACCAGTTCCTGGAACTTCGAAGATCAAGTGACTAAGGATTTCAAATTCCCCGACAACATCAAAATTCATGACGTCACCCTGCGTGACGGCGAACAACAGACGGGCATCGCCTTCAGCATGGATGACAAGCTTCGCATCGCCGAAGGGTTGGCCGAAGCCGGCATTCATCGTATCGAGGCCGGATTGCCGGCGGTGTCTCCCGATGATTTCAAGGCGATTTATGAAATCAACAAGCGCGATCTCGGCCCCGAGATCTATTCCTTCTGCCGCTGCATGAAAGGCGATATCGACGCCTCCGTGGACTGCGGCGTCAAGGGCCTGATCATGGAGGTCCCGGCCAGCACCCACCTGATCGAGCACGCCTATAAATGGCCGCTGGAAAAGGCCATGGAACTGTCCATCGAAGCGACCGCCTACGCCCATGAAAAGGGCCTGGAAGTCGTGTTCTTCCCGATCGACTTTACGCGCTCGGAAATAAACTGGGTGATGGACCTGATCCTGAAGGTGGCGGACGAAGGCCACATGGACGCGCTCGCCCTGGTCGATACCTTCGGCGTCGTTTCACCGCACGCCATGCAGTATTTCGTCCAAGAAGTGAAAAAACGGATTCCCGAGGGCACCCGCCTGGAAACCCATTTCCACCAGGATTTCGGCATGGGCGTCGCCAACACCATCATGGCCCTGGCCGAAGGCGCCGAGGTTGTCCATTCAACGGTTCTGGGCCTAGGCGAGAGGGCCGGCAACGCGCCGACCGAAGACGTCGCCATGGCATTGCTGACCATGTACGACATCGACATCGGGCTTAACTACGACAAGCTCTATCCGCTATCCAAACTGGTCCAGGAGATTTCAGGCGTCGATGTGCCCTCCAACCGTTCGGTGGTTGGTGATCAGCTGTTCCAGGTTGAATCCGGCATCATCGCCAACTGGTTCAAGAATTGCGGCCTCGAACACCAGACCGAACTGTTCCCGTTCAAGCCCGAATTCGTCGGCCAACCGGCGGCGGACGTCGTCATCGGCAAGGGCAGCGGCATGGACACCATCAATATCTGGCTGGAACGGTTGCAAATTCAGGCCAGCGAAGAACAGGCCATGGCCATTCTGACCGCCGTCAAGGCGTCCGGATTGAAGAAAAAGGACTTGTTGACGGTCGATGAGTTCAAGGCCATCGCAAACGACACCATCGCCGAGGTGGCCTAGGTAAAATATGCAACAGGCCTTGATAAAAAGACGTCAAGAACCAACCTGTTGCATAAGGTTAAAGACATACCGCCGGCGCCGCGGGAAATGCCCCGGTTCGGGATGTTTCCCGCGGCGTTTGGTTTATTTGATAGGGGATCGACGTTGAAGCCTTTTGAATACCTCGCACCCGACACCGTGGATGAAGCGGTTGCCATTCTGACCGACAATGCCCCGGATGCCCGGCTTCTGGCCGGTGGCACCGACTATCTTGTCGAACTCAAGCATGCGTCAGAGGTTCCCAAGGTCGTCGTCGATGTCTCGGGAATTTCAGAATTCAAGGGGATCGAACTGACCGATAAGGGTTTGCGTTTCGGCAGTGGCGTCACCCATACGGAAATCATGGAATCCGACCTGGTGGCGGAGCACGCACTGGCCATGCAGGAGGCGGCGCTGACCATCGGCGCCGTGCAGACTCGCAACCTAGGGACGCTGGGCGGCAATCTTGTCACTTGCGTGCCGTCCGTGGACAGCGGCCCGGTTCTGATCGCGCTCGACGCTGCCGTTACCATCACCGGATCCAAGGGCATAAGGATAATGCCGTTATTGGATTTTTTCGTCGGCCCGCGCAAAACCGCACTGGAACCCGACGAATTGCTGGTCGATATCGTAATCCCCAAGGAAATGCTCGGGCGCGGCTGTTCGTTCCGCAAATTCGGGCTGCGCAAGGGCCAGGCGTTGGCCCTGGTCAACACCTGCGCCAGTATCGATCTCGATGCCGGCAAACTCGCCGATGTACGGATCGCCTTGGGCGCGGTGGCGCCGACGGTGATCCGGGCGGTGAAAGCCGAAAAACTGTTGAACGGCAAGGCGCCGTCCGATGATCTGTTCGCCGAGGCCGGCGATATGGCGGCGACGGAGGCCAAACCGATCAACGATTTCCGCGCCTCGGCCGGCTACCGGCTGGATTTGATCCGGACCGGCACCAAACGGGTTCTCGCCGAGGCGCTTGAACGCGCCCCAAGGTAAGCCATAAAGAAGGAATGATTTCGATGGACGTCACGATCAAAGTTAACGGCAGGGAGCGAACGGCCAGTGTTGCCGCCGAAACGACGCTGCTTAGCCTGTTGCGGGATTCCTTGGACCTTCCCGGCGCCAAGCTGGGCTGCGATGTCGGCGACTGCGGCGCGTGCACGGTTCTGGTCGATGGCATGTCGGTCAATGCCTGCCTGATGCTGGCGGCACAGGTCCAGGACCGCGACGTGACGACTATCGAGGGATTGGGCGATTACGATCACCTGCATCCCTTACAGGCGGTGTTTGAGCAGGAATCATCTTTTCAATGCGGTTTCTGCGCGCCGGGCATGATTATTTCCGCCAAGGCGCTGCTCGACGAAAATCCAAAACCGACGGAATATGAAATTCGCGAAGCATTGTCGGGCAACCTGTGCCGTTGCACCGGTTATACCAAGATCATCGAAGCGATTATGGATGTCAGCGGGCAATCTGCCAGCCATGCCGACAGCAAATCCGCCTGACGCTTGGACAAAAAGGGGAATATCATGGCGCCGAAAGTCGATGTCAAAGAACGCACAAAACCACTGGAGTCCCTGAAACAAGCGGACGACGGTCCGGTTCCCGCGGTATTACGGGATATCGGCCACGGCTTGTTGCCGCTGACCCCCGAGGTCAATAAGCAGACCCCCGCCGTCGGCCAGCGGGTGACCCGCCCCGACAGCCGCCCCCATGTTCTCGGTAAGACCGTCTACATCGACGACATGACCTTTCCCGACATGTTGTATACGAAAATCCTGCGCAGCGAATACGCGCACGCCAAAATTCTCAGCATCGATGTCAGCGAGGCGGAGAAAATGCCCGGCGTGGTGGCGACCCTGACCGGCAAGGAAATCCCCGTTGTCACCTTCGGGCCGTCCTATCAGGACCAACCATTGTTGGCCGACGACAAGGTCCGCCACATGGGCGACGGCGTCGTCGCGGTGGCCGCCGAAACCGAACAGCAAGCCCAAGACGCACTGGCCAAGATCAAGGTCGAGTACGAACCGCTGGAAACCGTTCTCGACCCCCTCGAGGCGATGAAGGACAGCGCGCCCAAAATTCACGGCGACAGCAACATCTACGCCACCAAGACCATTAAAAAAGGCGACGTCGATCAAGCCTTGGCCGACGCCGATTATGTCTTCGAAGGGCAATTCAAAACCCAAATGGTCGAACACGTGCCGTTGGAACCGCATGCCTCCATCGCGCTGTGGGAGCCCACCGGCGACCTGCATGTTTACTCATCGCTGGGTCGGATCACGCTGGGCCGCGCCGATATCGCACGCACGCTCGATATGCCCATGAACCGGATCCGCGTCACCGCGACCATTGTCGGCGGCAATTTCGGCGGCAAAAACGAAATTACCCTGGAACCGATCCTCGCCCTGTTGGCGAAAAAAACCGGGCGACCGGTCAAGGGCGTGTTCACCCGCGAGGATGAGTTCATCTCATCGACGACGCGTCATCCCTTCGTCATGGATTACACCACCGGCGTCACCAAGGATGGCATCATCGTCGCCCGCAAGGTGCGCATCGTCTGTGACGGCGGCGCCTATTGTTCGTGGAGCGAAACCACACTGGGTAAGGGCGCCATCCTTTCCGTCGGGCCCTATAACATCGACAACATCAAAGTCGAGGCCTCGGCGGTCTACACCACCAAGACCACCACCGGCGCCATGCGCGGTTTCGGCGCACCGCAGGTCTGTTTCGCCTATGAATCCCATATGGACGACATCGCCCGCGAACTGGGCATCGAGCCTTTGGAGATTCGCTTGAAAAATGCCTTCCACGAAGGCTCCGACAGCCCCACCGGACAGGTCCTGGAGAGCGTCGTGGTCAAGGAATCGCTGGAAATCGCGGCGGAAAAATTCGGCTGGCAAGAAGGGAAGGGCAAGACCAATTCCAACAAGCGCCGCGGCCAGGGCATCGCCTGCATGTGGTATCCCATCGGCTTCACGGTGCTGGCCAATTCCAGCGCCGCCGTGGTCAAGGTCAATGAAGACGGTACCGCCACCGTGCTGACCGGCACCGTGGAAACCGGCCAAGGCTCGCTGACGGTGTTGGGCCAGATCGCCGCCGAGGAGCTGGGCATCGCCGCCGACGACATCAAGGTGGTGTCCGCCGACACCGACACCACGCCCATGGACACCGGCGCCATTGCCAGCCGCACCACCTACGTGACCGGCAACGCCATTCTGCTGGCGGCGAAAAAAGCCAAAATGATTCTGTTCGATACGGCGGCACCCATGCTCGGCGTGAAACCCGAACAGCTGGAAGCCCGCGACCGCAAAATACAGGTCAAAAACTTCCCACAGAAAGCCCTTTCCATCGGCGACGTCGCCCTACAGGCCCAGTTCGTCAACGGCCAGCCGGCCTTGGGCAGTGCGTCTTTTAATCCACATACCGTGGCCATGGACCCGGAAACCGGACAGGGCAAGCCCTTCGGCACCTACGTCTACGCCACCCAGATCGCCGAGGTCGACGTCGACGAGGAAACCGGTGAGGTCGAAGTCCTGCGCATCGTCGCCGCCCACGACTGCGGCACGCCGATCAACCCGGCATTGGTGGAAGGCCAGGTCGAAGGCGGCATTTCCATGGGCGTCGGCTTGGCGCTGTATGAGGAAATGCTGTTCGACGACAACGGCAAGCAGATCAACCCCAACCTGACCAACTACATCATGCCGACTAGCCTGGACATGCCGGAGGTTGAGGTCCATATCGTCGATAGTTACGACCCGACCGGACCGTTCGGCGCCAAGGGCGTCGGTGAGCCGACCTCGGTTCCGACGGCGGCCTGCATCATGAACGCCATCTATGACGCCGTCGGCGTCCGCATCACCAGCCTGCCGGCGACCGCGGAAAAGGTCCTCAAGGCGATCCAGGAAAGAGACCAGGCACAGCCAAAGCAGATCGCGTCCTGATCCCTGTCGTCCCGCTTTATTCCCGATGGGATTGCTGTAAACTTTTTGCCTTCGGTTAAAGAGAAGGGGCAATATGCATGACTGATTCCATCGGCTTCATCGGCTTGGGCGTACTGGGTTCCGCCATGGCCGGAAATTTGGTCAACAGCGGGTTTACGGTCATCGGTTATGACACCGTGGCCGAAAAAAGGGCGGCGCTGGAGGAAGGCGGCGGCCAATCGGGCACCTCGCCCAAAGACGTCGCCGATCGATCCGATGTCGTCATTCTGTGCCTGCCGACGGCCGATGTCCTGCATGCCGTGGCCGACAAATTGAAAGACGGCGGCGGCGAAGGCCAGATCATCCTGGAAGTCAGCACCTTTGCCATCGCCGATAAGGAAAAAGCCCGCGACACCCTGGCCGAAGCCGGCAAGATTCTTCTCGATTGCCCGGTCAGCGGCAACCGCATCCTGGCCCTGAAAAAACAACTGACGGCGTTCGGCAGCGGTGATGAGGCAGCCTATGAGGCGGTCGAACACATTATCGACGGGTTCGCCCACCGCAAATTTTACGTCGGCGAATTCGGCTGCGGCATGAAGATGAAATTCTGCGGCAACATCCTCAACCTGGTCCATAACAGCGCCGCCGCTGAGGTCATGGTGTTGGGGATGAAGGCGGGGCTGGACCCGGCATTGATTCACCAGGTGATCAGCGGCAGCGGCTCCAGTTCTTCCATGTTCGAAACCCGGGGCGCCCTGATGGTCAACGAGGAATACCAAACCGAGGGCATGAATTTCTCCATCCCAATGAAGGATTCGAAGCTGATCACGGCGCACGCCGCCGAACACTTGGTTCCCCTTCCCGTCTATCAAGCCGCCCTACAGCCCTATTACGCCGCCGTCGCCCAGGGCCACCACGACGAAGATGCGTCCTCGGTGCTGGCGGCGTTGGAACGGGCCGCCAATTTTACCCGCCCGAAATCCAAAAAGGAAAAGTAAACCTGATGGCCACCATTCCCGCCGAACGGCTTGAACAATTTATCGCTGACGCCTTCCGGGCCGTCGGTATCCCCACCGACGACGCCGCCACCATCGCCCAATTGATGACCGGCATCGACCTACGGGGTCTGGACGGCCACGGTATTTTCCGCTTGCCCCCGACCATTCAGCGGATCAAGGCCGGCGGCATCAATGTCAAACCGACCATCACGGTTAAGCAGGAAACCCCGTCCACCGCCATCATTGACGGCGACAACGCGGTTGGCCATCTAGCCGTCAACAAGGCCGTGCAGGTGGCCATGGACAAGGCCGAACAATGTGGCGTCGCCTGGGTCGGCACCACCAACAATAACCACGCCGGCGCGGCGTCCATTTACGCGATGATGCCCATGGAACGCGACATGATCGGTATCTACATGGCCGTCGGCAGCGCCAACCACCTGCCGCCATGGGGCGGCATCGACATGCTGCTCAGCACCAACCCGATTGCCTTCGCCATCCCCGGATTGGAGGAGCCGCCGATCGTGATGGACATGGCGACCACGGTGGCGTCTTACGGCAAGGTCAAAATGGCGGCGGATCGCGGCGAGATCATGCCCGAAGGTTGGATGATCGACGCCGAGGGTAAGCCGCTCACCGATCCGACGCGGATGAACGACGGCTTCCTGGTACCCATCGGCGGCTACAAGGGGTATGGGCTGGCGCTGATCATCGGGCTGTTGGCCGGCACCCTTAACGGCGCCGCCATGGGCAAGGACGTTGTCGACTTTAATGCCGATTTTAAATCGCTGGCCAATACCGGCCAACTCATCATCGCCCTCGACATCAAGGCCTTCGCCGATGTTGAAACGTTCAAGCGCAACGTCGATATCGTCATCCGCTCCATGCAGGGATCGGCGACCCTTCCCGGTTTTGACCAGGTTATGGTACCGGGGCAGCAAAGCCATGAAAAATTGGAACGATTTACGCATGACGGCATTCCGGTCGTCGCGCCGCTGATGGCGAGGCTGGATGCCCTGGCGGCGGAGTTGAAGATCGACCCGCTGAACTAACCCGGAACCAGCACCGTCAGCAGTACGGCCAGCGTCAACATCGATAGAGCGGATGAAATCACCACCGCCGACGTCGCCCTGGCGAGATACACCTCATAATGATGCGCCATGTTGAAGACATTGGCGCCTATGGGAACCGCCGCCATCAGGGTGGCGACGGCAAGCGCCACCGGTTCCAGGTCAAACACGTAGCGGCCCAACAACCACACGGCGGCCGGATGCACGAACAACTTGAAGACGACCATGGTCAAACTTTCGGCGATGGCGCCCGCGATCCGGTATCCGGCCAGCGACGCCCCCAAGGCGAACAATGCCGCCGGCGCCACCGCCTTGCCCATCAGGTCGGCAAAACGATCCACCGGCCCCGGAAGGCCGAGACCCGCTACCGCCCAGGCAAAGCTGATCGCCAGCGCGATGATGACGGGATTTTCGATGGTTCCCCGTAACGCCGACATCAGCACCGCCCCGGCGCCGCGGCGCGAAGCCTGGCGCCGGCCGCGGCCGATTTCGATAAAGACGATGACGACGGGAAAAATAAATACGGTGTAAAAGGAAATAATCAATAGCACCGGAATCATCCCATCATCGCCGAACGCGGTAAAAACCAGCGGCAACCCCAGCAGCACCGAATTGGAATACATCCCCCCCATGCCCAGGATGCCCAGTTGATCGAGGGGCAACTTGAACACCGCCCGGCCGAACAACACCGAGGCCGTAAAGACAACGACACAACCGCCGAAATAGGCCAACAAGACGCTGAGATCATCAAGGCCGGGCAATTCGTTGCTGACGACGATACGGAACAACAACGCCGGGATGGCGAAATACAGGATAAAGGTCATGATGCCCTTGATGCCTTCGTCGCTAATCAAACCAAAGCGCCCGGCGCCATACCCGCAGACGAGAAAACCGAAGATCGGCAAAAGAATTTCGATAGTGTGTTGCATTTGCTAGAATCTTATTAATTATTTGATTGCTGCATAGGTAAAACTATTTTTTGAATTGTATTTCATAGGGTTAAGCTCTTACCATAAATGTCCTAGATCAAAATAATAGACTTTTTCTTTACAGTGGGAGGCGTTTATGAAGAAAAATATACTCAAAACCAAGGTCTTAGGGCTGGCCGTCGTTGCGGCTTCGGTACGGCATGGCCATCGTGCTGGTGAAACCCTGCGTCAAGCTGTTCAGCCTGCCGCGTACCCTGCTGATTCCACTGATCATCCCCATCTGCGTGATCGGGGCCTACGCGGTGAACCTGAATTATTTTGATGTCTACATCATGCTCGCCGCCGGATTGGTTGGCTATCTCCTGCATCGGTATGGATTTCCCCTGGCACCGATGGTGCTGGCCGTGATTCTGGGCCCCCGGCGGACGAGAACATGCGCCGGGCGCTGTATGTATTCGAGGATAAATCCCTGTGGTGGATTTTGTCCCACAACTGGATCGGCACGATTTTGATCGTTGTCGTCCTGTTCACCTTCTATAACGGCATCTTTCGTAGAGGAAAAACTTAAATCTGAAAGGTAGAGAATGACGGTTAAGAAAAAGGAAATCGGCCTGGCGGTGATCGGTTGCGGCACCATCGGGCGTATTCGCGCCGTGCTCGCCAGGGAATACCCCGGCGTCGGTTGGATCGGGCTGTGCGACATTAAGGAAGACATCGGCAAGAAACTCGCCGATGACATCGATGCCGATTTTTTCACCACCGATTACAATGAGCTGATCAATCGCCCGGAAGTCACCGCGACGATTATCGCCACCGATGAAAACCTGCATTTCGGCCCGACCATGGCCGCCATCGAGCAAGGCCACGACCTGTTCATCGAAAAACCGCTGGCCACGGAAGCCAAGGAAAGCCTGGAAATATTCAACGCCATCGAGGCCGCCGGACTGGACGCCGTGGTCGGATATACGCAACGCTTCCGCCGCCGCTTCCTGGCCATTAAGGAACGCATCGTCACCGGCCAGATCGGTGAGACCACCGCCGTCGTCACCCGCGCCTTCATGAACCGGATGGTACCCATCGCCACCACCCGGCGCACCAATCAGCGCCACAACCTGACGCCGATGGTGGTGTCCGGCACCCACAGCCTGGATATGAGCCTGTGGTTGATGGAAGGCCTGGAGCCGGTTTCCGTATTCGCCCAATCGTCTGACAAGGTGCTCGCCGAACACGGCACCAAGGATGCCACCTTCGGCATTTTCACCATGAACGACGGCACCATCTTTTCCATGAACATCAGTTGGGCCTTGCCGGTGGTTTGGCCGGGCGCCGTTTACGGGCTTGAGATTGGCATCGTCGGCACCAAGGGCGTCATCGATATCGAAGACACCCATCGCGACCTGGTGATGGCGACGGAGGTCTCCCAAGGCGCCGGCTACGCGCCCGAGGGCTACGATCCGGGGTTCGAGCGCCATGTCGATTTCCTGACCAGCTATCCCCCCGGCGACATCTGGAACAAGCAGCTTTGGGGGCCCATGCGCGAGGAAACCAACGCCTGGTACGGGCGCATCTATAACGGCTTGGAAACGCCCCATGCGACCGCGGCGGATGGCCACCGCAACCTGATCCTGACTATGTCCATGGACCTTTCCGCCAAGCGCGGTGAGGTTGTCCAGCTGCCCTGCGACCTTAATGACCTGGGCAAAGCTTAACGCTTGAAAGGCACATCGAATGATCGTTGATGAACGAATTTACACCCTGCACCCCGGCAAGACGGCGGAATATTTGAAGCTTTACGAAGCCAAGGGTATGCCGGTTCAAGTCAGGGTGCTCGGCAACATGCTGGGTTATTTCCAAACTGAATTCGGCCCCTTAAACCAGGTCGTCCATTTGTGGGGGTATGATTCCTTGGAAGACCGGCGGGAACGACGGCAACAACTTTTCCAAGAAGACGAATGGCTGGCCTATCTCAAGGAAATGCGGCCGCTTCTCATGTCCCAGGAAAACAAGTTACTGATCCCGGCGCCGTTCAGTCCGATCGGAAATTGAACGCGGATTTCAAAACATAAGGGAACAATTGACAATGATCGATTTCTACACTTGGACCACGCCCAACGGTCGCAAGGTCTCCATCATGCTGGAAGAGCTGGGCCTGCCCTATACCACGCACGCCATCAACATCGGCGAAGGTGAACAAATGGCCCCTGATTTCCTTAAAATCGCCCCCAATAACAAGATTCCGGCCATCGTCGATAACGACAACGGCATGACGTTAATGGAATCCGGCGCCATATTGATGTATCTGGCGGAAAAGACCGGCAAGTTCCTGCCCACCGATGCAGACGCCCGCTGGCACACCATTGAATGGCTGATGTGGCAGATGGGCGGCCCCGGCCCGTTCCTGGGACAGGTCCACCACTTCGTCAAATACAACAAGGGCAAAAGCGCCTACGCCGAAGAACGCTACCTTACGGAAGCGCGGCGTCTCTATGGCGTCCTCGATCGGCGGCTGGCGGACCATGAATACATCGTCGATGATTATTCCATTGCCGACATTGCCGTCTGGCCGTGGATTTCCCGGTTCGATTGGCAGACCCTTAACCTCAACGATTACCCCAACGTCAAACGCTGGTACCTGGACATCGCCGCACGCCCCGCCGTGCAGACGGGCTTCCACATACCGAAAAAGGTTCAGGAAATTCCAATGCCGTGAACAGGCCGTGATCGCCAGCCCCTAGGGCCGGGGCGATTGAATACGGTCGATGAGTTCCTTGGTCACCGCCCTGGTGCCCATATCACCGCCAAATTCCATGGGCCGGATCCGGTTGGCGGCAAAGCCACCGTCGATACCATCCTCGATGACCTAGGCCGCATCGGCCAGCGGCTGGTGGCCGGATTGGTCGGCTAAATAATCGAGCATCATGGCGCCGCTCAAGATCGCCGCCAACGGATTCGCCCTGTCCTCGCCCATGATGTCGGGCGCACTGCCGTGGGCCGGTTGGAACAACGCATGATCGGTACCGATTTCGGCACACGCCGCCATGCCCATGCCGCCGACAAGGCCGCCGGCCAGGTCGGACAGGATGTCGCCGAACATATTTTCCATGACCAGGACATCGAAATCCCAAGGCCGTCGGATTAATTCCAAGGCCTGGGCATCGACGTAGCTATACGCCGTTTCCACATCGGGAAATTTACCGGCGCGCTCGTCAAAAATTTTCCGGAAGAATGCCATCGACCGGAACACGTTCGCCTTGTCGACGCAGGTCACCATCCCCTTATGGCCACGGGATTTGCGTTTTTGCGCCAACCTGAAGGCAAAATCATGCAGTTTCTCGGTCGTCGCCCGTGTGATGCGCAGAAGGTCCTGGACCTCGTCGTCATTTTCCACCGGGCTGCGGTCATGGACGGCGGCCGAATAAAACAGGCCTTCCGTCGACTCCCGTAAAATGACCAAATTGATTTCCGCCGCGCGGGGATCGGCGAGGCGTTGGGGCACATTCGGATAAGCCTTCACCGGGCGCACGCCCGCATACAACTGGAAAATCTCGCGCAACCGCAGATGCGGCGATATTTCGGTGCCGTCCGCGTGGCGCACCGCTGGCAGCCCGATGGCCCCCAGAAAAATGGCGTCGGCCGCCGCAGCCGCTTCCTCGGCGCCAGGCGCCATGTCGCGGCCGGTTTCCTGGAAGTATCCGGCGCCGGCCAGCAGGTCCTGACAATCCAAATCAAACCCGCCAACACGATGTCTGGCGGCGTCAATGACAGCCAAGGCCGCGTCGGTGACATCGATACCGATGCCGTCGCCTTTAATAACGGCAATTTCAAAGCGGGGGGCGTTCATGGCAATTGATACCACCTTTCCTATCCGTATATACGACGCTGGGATTTGTTGACGCTAAAGCTCCTTGCCCTCGAACGGGTGCCAACCGTCGCGGGATTCGATTTCCACTACCCACAAATCGGGATCGCGGTCCCGGGCCCGGCGAATGTATTCATCGGCCTCGGCCTCAGCTACCAGGTTTCCGGAAAACGCCACCAGCCAGCCCGCCTCGCCGTCGATGTCGCGGGCCTGGGTCAGCACCTTACAGCCGGCCTCAAACTGATTAATTTTGAGCACCAAGGTGCCGCCCTGACTGTCGCCACGATGAACGACCATGGCGGAAACGCCGGCATCGTTACAGCGCCGGACATTGGCCATGATCCAAAATTCGGCTTTCAGGCGGTCTCCGCTCATCCCAGGCTCCTCATGCGGCACCCTGTTCATATTCTTCTAACAAGGCCTCCCAGGCATCCTCGGCGGTCTTGAGGTCCTTTTCCAACGTTCCGAGCTGCAATTGCAGGGCCGCCGGCTCTTCACCGCCGCCTTCGTAGAGCTTGGGATTGGCCATGGCCTCACGCAGCGTCGTCCGCTCTTTTTCGAGCCGGTGCACGGTCTTTTCGGCCTGGCTAAGTTTCTTCTTCAGCGCCGACAGGCCCTGGCGCTTTTCCGCCGACGCCTGGCGTTGCTGCTTTTTGTTGAGGCCGCCGCCATTTCTTTTAGTGCTTTCCCCGTTTCCCCGACCGCCATTTCCTTGGCCACCCAACAGCAAGGCGCGGTAATCGTCCAAGTCGCCTTCATAGGGCCGAACCCGGCCCTCATCGATCAGCCAAAACCGGTCCGCCGTTAGCTCGATAATATGGGGATCATGACTGACGATGATCACCGCGCCCTCGAACACATTGAGGGCCTGGATCAGGGCCTCGCGCGATTCCACGTCCAGGTGGTTGGTGGGTTCATCCAGCAGCAGGATGTGCGGCTGATCGCAGGTCATCAGCGCGAACAACAGCCGCGCCTTTTCTCCGCCCGACAGGTTTTCGACCTTGGTTTCGGCGCGTTCCTGGGAAAACCCGAACCGGCCGAGCTGAGCACGGATCGATTGATCCAGGTCATCGGGCCGTTTGCGGGCCAGTTCGACAAACGGCGTCGCCTCCAGATCCAATTCGTCGGACTGGTGCTGGGCAAAATACCCGACCCGTAGTTTGCCTGATTTAGAGACCCGCCCGGCCATCGGCTGCAAACGGTTCGCCAGTAGTTTAATCAACGTCGATTTACCATTGCCGTTGGCGCCCAACAGCGCGATGCGGTCATCGGCATCAAGGCGAAAGGAAACATCGTTGAGCACCGCCGTGCCGTCATACCCGATATCGACATTGTCGGCGGTATACAGCGGCGGCGCCAGGGGCTTGGGGTCGGGAAAGGCGAAGGTGATGCTGCCTTCGTCCAGGTGTTCGGGGATCGGCTCCATGCGCGCCAGCATCTTGATCCGCGATTGCGCCTGTTTGGCCTTGGTCGCCTTATAGCGGAACCGGTCGACGAATTTTTGGATATGGGCGCGCTGGGCATCCTGTTTGACCTTGGCCTTGGCGTTCAGTTCCAGTTGCATGCGCCGGGTCGCCTCGAACCGATCATAGCCGCCCTGATAGAGTTTCAGCTTTCCCTGTTCCAGGTGAAGGATTTCGCCGACCACCCGGTTCAGCAATCCCCGGTCATGGCTGACCAACAATACGGTGCCCTTATAGCGCCGCAGATATTCCTCCAGCCACAGCCGCGCCTCCAGGTCCAGGTGGTTGGTGGGCTCATCCAGCAACAACAAATCGGGCTGGCTGAACAGCAACGACGCCAGGGCAACGCGCATCCGCCAACCGCCGGAAAAATCGTCGCAGGGTTGTTGCTGGGCCTCTTCGCTGAACCCCAGCCCGGCCAGGATGCGGGCGGCGCGGGCGGGCGCCGCATGGGCGCCCTTGTCATGCAGCCGGTTATGGATTTCGGCGATCCGGTGCGCATCGGTGGCGGTTTCGGCCTCCGTCATCAGGTCGGCCAGTTCTGCATCACCGCCAAGCACCGTGTCGATCAGGCTTTGCCGCCCGCCCGGCGCTTCTTGCGTGGTAATCCCGATCCGCCAGGCGGTCGGCGTCTCGGTGGAGCCGCCGTCGGCGTCCAAGGCACCGGTGATCAGCCGCAACAAGGTGGTCTTGCCCGATCCGTTGCGCCCGACCAGGCCAACCCGGTGGCCGGGATTGATCGCCGTTGTCGCCCGGTCAAGCAGGGTCCGGGGGCCGATTTGGTAAGTGATGTTATCGATCCGCAACATAGAAATAGTCCAATACGCTTTGTAGACCGGGGTTAGAGGCGAAAATGGCACGAATTTCAAGCAGCGAAACCCGCCAGGAAGGTTTATGATGCCTCCCATGCGGTTTTTCTATTATTTGGGCGGGTTTTTGTTGGTGTTGGCCTTCGGCTCGGCGGCGGCCGAGGCCATCCCCCGTTCCATGTCCAGCGGCGGCTGGTTCGTTTCCGCCTATGAGCTTTGATATGCCTTCTTGCCGGGAAACCTAGTGGTTACCCAAATACAGGTGGGAAAAATTTCCCCGGCGCTTTGGGACCCGCTTCTGGTCAGCCTGTTGTCTTTACCGGCGTTGTTTTTTTATTCGGCGCCCCGGGCGGGACGCTGGCGTGGTATTGCCGGCCCAACAAAGAAATGACGGCGGAGGAGCTGGAGGAGCTGAAAAAGTGTGAGGAATCGCTTTTCCTGTTCGACGAATTGGCCAAGGAAGCCCGTGAAGCCGGGTATGATGACGACGAAACCACCCAGGTCGCGATCCACAGCAATTATGGCAACATGGAATTTTTGGAATCAGAGGGCGGCACCGCGCCCTATTCCGATGAACAGGTCCTGGAGGATATGGATTTTAACGTCACGGACGGCATCGAGCCCGATGGCAAGGGTTAGCCGTCGGTTTTGAGAGCCTCGAGAAATGCGCTTTGCGGAATTTCGACGTTGCCGAACTGGCGCATTTTCTTTTTGCCCTTCTTTTGCTTGTCCAGCAGCTTGCGTTTGCGGCTGACGTCGCCGCCGTAACACTTGGCGGTAACGTCCTTGCGCATGGCGCTGACGGTGGAGCGCGCAATGATATTGCCGCCGATGGCCGCCTGAATGGCGATCTTGAACAGCTGGCGCGGCACCAAATCCTTCAATTTGTCGCAGATGGCGCGGCCACGGGTTTCGGCGTGGCTGGCGTGAACGATGAAGCTCAACGCGTCCACCAGTTCGCCATTGACCAAAATCGACACCTTGACCAAATCGCCTTCTGCGTACGCCGCCAATTCATAATCAAAACTGGCGTAGCCACGCGATACCGATTTCAGCCGGTCGTAAAAATCGATAACCACTTCATTCAACGGCAAACGGTATTGCACCATGGCGCGGCTGCCGACGTAGGTCAGTTCCGTTTGGGCGCCGCGGCGATCGGTACACAGCGTCAGCACCGCGCCCAGATATTCATCCGGTACGATAATGGTGGCGTTGATCCAGGGCTCCTCGATGAAATCGATGTGAGTAGGGTCGGGCATGTCGACCGGATTATGCAATTCCTTCACGTCACCGGCGTTGGTGTGGATTTTATAGACAACACTGGGCGCGGTGGTGATCAGGTCGAGATCAAACTCGCGCTCCAGGCGCTGTTGGATGATCTCAAGATGCAACAGGCCCAAAAACCCGCAGCGGAAGCCTAAACCCAAGGCGGCGGAGGATTCGGTGTCGAAGTGAAAACTGGCGTCGTTGAGATGCAGCTTGGCCAGGCTATCACGCAGGTCTTCGAACTGCCCGGCATCGACCGGGAACAACCCGCAAAACACCACCGGCACCGACGGCTTGAACCCGGGCAAGGCTTCGTCTGCGGGGCGCTTGTCCTCGGTGATGGTGTCGCCGACTTGGGTATCGGCCACGGTCTTGATGGCGGCGGTGATAAAACCGATTTCGCCGGGGCCGAGTTCGCTGACATCGACCGGCTTCGGCGCGAAATAACCGACCTTTTCGACCTGATAGGTGGCGCCCGACGCCATCATCCGGATTTTAGCGCCTTTTTTCAGCACACCGTCCTTGATCCGGACCAGGATCATCACGCCCAGGTAGGAATCGTACCAGCTATCGACCAGCAACGCCTTCAAGGCCGCGTCGGCATCGCCGGTGGGCGCCGGCAGGTGCGTGACCAGGGCTTCCAACACGGAATCGACGCCCAACCCGGTCTTCGCCGAAATTTCCAACGCCTCGGAAACGTCGAGACCGACCACCTCTTCGATCTGCTTTTTAATACGATCCGGTTCGGCGGCGGCCAGGTCGATCTTGTTCAGCACCGGCACGATTTCATGATCCGCGTTGATCGCCAGATAGGCATTGGCCAGGGTCTGCGCCTCCACCCCTTGGGTCGCGTCGACCATCAGCACCGAGCCCTCGCACGCCGCCAGCGATCGACTGACCTCATAGGTGAAATCGACATGGCCGGGGGTGTCCATGAGGTTGAGCTGATAGGTCTCGCCGTCGGCCGCCTTATACTTCAATCGCACCGTCTGCGCCTTGATGGTGATGCCGCGCTCGCGCTCCAATTCCATGGAATCAAGCACCTGCTCCGACATTTCCCGGTCCGTTAGACCGCCGCACATCTGAATCAGGCGGTCGGCCAGCGTCGACTTGCCATGATCGATATGGGCGACGATGGAAAAGTTGCGGATGTGGGAAAGGTCGGTGCTCATTAAGGGTTTTCCTGTTTGGCGTGACGCATTTTCAGCCCCGCCAGGTATTCATCTTGGTCAAATTTTCGGCCACAGGCCATGCACGTCACCGACCCGAAGGGTTCCGCCTCGGGGTCGAAATTACCCGGCGTCACATTCTGGGCCTCGCCGCAGTTGGGGCAGGGAACGGGAACAATTGAGATCGGCATGGAGGGGCTTTTACACCGCGCAGCCCGGAGTCTCAATGCCTGTGGTGGCGCTAAATCTCCGGCACATCGAGGCCCTTCTGGCGGCAGGCGGCGATGACGGTGTTGCGGAGCAGGTTGGCGATGGTCACCGGGCCGACGCCGCCGGGCACCGGGGTGATGTGGGCGGCGACCTGTTGGGCTTCTTCGAAGTTGACATCGCCGACTAAGCGCGTCTTTCCCTCGCCTTTTTCTGGCGCGTCGATGCGGTTGATACCGACGTCAATAACCGTCGCGCCGGGCTTGATCCAACTGCCGGGGACCATTTGCGGCTGGCCAACGGCGGCGATCAGAATATCGGCCTCGCGGCAACGTTCGCCCAAATCGACCGTGCGGGAATGGGCGATGGTGACGGTGCAATGTTCGGCCAACAGCAGCGCCGACATCGGTTTACCGACGATGTTCGACCGGCCCAATACCAACGCCCGCTTGCCCTTCAGTTCGCCCAGCGTTTCCTTCAACATCTGCAAGCAGCCGTAGGGCGTGCACGGTACCGGGGCTTCCGCGCCCGTCCACAAACGCCCGACGTTGACGACGTGGAAGCCATCAACGTCCTTGTCCGGGTCGATGGCGGCGATCACCTTGGCCTCGTCGATCTGGTCCGGCAGCGGCAGTTGCACCAGGATGCCGTGGACGGCGTCATCGCCGTTGAGCGTTTTGATCAGGTCGAGAAGGTCTTGTTCCGGGGTGGCCGCATCGAGGCGGATGGTGTTTGACTCCATGCCGGCCGCCGCCGTCTGTTTACCCTTGTTGCGCACGTAGACCTGGCTGGCCGGGTCTTCGCCGACCAGCACCACGGTCAGCCCGGGCACTATGTTGTGGTCGGCCTTCAGCGTCGCCACCGCGGCCGTGACCCGTTCCCGGACCCGCTGGGCAAACGCCTTGCCGTCGATGATTTCCGCTTCGCTCATGAATTTTTATCTACCCTTTTTAATAGCTCAGCAACCGGGGCGTCGATTAACAGCGTTTTACGCTGGCCCGTAGCGCCCTTTTTGACCGACAAGGCGATTTTCGGCAAGCGCCACGATTGCGCCAGCAGTTTGATCATCGCCTTGTTGGCCTTGCCGTCTTCCGGCGGCGCCGTCACCGCGACTTTCAACACCGCCTCGCCGTCGGCATCCGTGACCACGGGGCCGATGCGGTTTTCGGACGCCTTCGGCGTCAATCGCAGGTTCAGGAAAGTACCGCCGGGGGCTTTGCTAAAAGGCGAAGAATCAGCCAACCGAGGCAAGGCCCCAGATAATAAACCGCTGCAGGAACATCAACAGGATGATCAGCACCATCGGCGAGACATCCATGCCGCCCAGGTTCGGAACATAGCGGCGGATGCGGCCCAAGGCCGGTTCGGTAGCGCGGTGGGTGAAATCCCCGACCATAAAAATAAAACGGTTGGTGGTGTTGACGACGTTGAAGGCGACAAGCCAGCTCAACACCACGCCGATAATCACGATCCACATGTACAGGTCGATGAACGTCAGCACCAACCAGATAAAAGGATTAATCATGTCTGCGCGCCACCCAGTAAAAATTTAAAAAAACCGTCCAGAGCCTAACTTTCCGTCCCCCCCGGTGCAAGGGCCCGGCGCATGGGTATAGTCTTGACAGTAGACGTGGCCGGACACATTATCCGCCCCGCCTTATCGACCGCGCCGCCCCATCCCAAGCGAGGCGGCAATTTGGTGAAAATCGGGGCCGTAGCTCAGTTGGGAGAGCGCCACGTTCGCAACGTGGAGGTCAGGGGTTCGATTCCCCTCGGCTCCACCATCATTCCTCTATTTTATCAAATAGATAGCGTAGAGAGCGTTACATAGAGAAATCCTTAGAAGTCGATCTGGCACACGTATGGCACAGTGCTGGAGGATTTCGCATGGCTACTTACAGAAAGCGTGGCAGTAAATGGCACGTTCAAGTTCGTCGTTCGGGGAAGTCGGCTCAGACCCGATCATTCACTCACAAGTCAGATGCTGAGGCATGGGCAAAGGAGACTGAACGCCAAATTGATAATGGCGGTATGGTTGATCTGTCGAAGCTGAGGAAACTTACGGCGGGTGACTTGTTAATCCGCTATCTAAACACAATCACCCCACCAAAACGAAGTGCAAGGGTGGAGACGTATATAATAGGGGGGTTTCTCGCCCACCAAATCGCTGATATCACACTTCAAGATTTAAGCAGTAGTGCTATCGCCGATTACCGTGATCACAGGTTGCTTAAAGTTAAGTCGGGGACAGTTCGGCGTGAGCTTTCTGTCCTTCACCACTGCTTTGAAATAGCTCGCAAGGAGTGGGGCATACCGTTAAATGTCAATCCTGTAGGGCAAATCACACTTCCAAATACTTCAAAGCCAAGGAACCGTAGAACTTCGCCTGAGGAGCTAGATCGCTTGATGCTTGGATGCACGAGAGGCCGTAGCCCATTACTAGCTCCAATCATTCGATTTGCCATTGAGACTGGTATGCGTCGAGGTGAAATTGTCACTGCTAAATGGACCGATTTAGACTTCGATCAAAGCACT
>PTLL01000033.1 GCA_002938315.1 Alphaproteobacteria bacterium MarineAlpha3_Bin2
CCCCGGAAAACCGTTCCAGGAACCGACGTGTCGAAATCGCAATTGAGATCTCTTCTTTTTCCGGTTAACCGGCGTTGTGCATAGCCAACGCGGTATCGGGCATGCGGTTGGAAAAGCCCCATTCGTTGTCGTACCAACTTAAGACCCGGACAAAATTGCCTTCAATGACCTCGGTTTGGGTGGAATCGAAGCTGGAACTCGCCGGGTTGTGGTTAAAATCGACGGAGACCAATTCGGCCGTCACATAATCCAAAATCCCGTTTAGAGGGCCGTCGGCGGCTTCTTTCATGGCGGCGTTGATTTCCTCGACCGTGGTTTCCCGTCCGGCCGTGAAGGTCAGATCAATCAACGACACGTTCGGCGTCGGCACACGAATGGCGGTGCCGTCCAGTTTTCCGAGAAGTTCCGGCAGCACCAAGCCAACGGCTTTCGCGGCCCCGGTTCCTGCAGGGATCAGGGAAACGGCACAGGCCCTGGCCCGGCGGGCATCAGAATGCAGGGTGTCGAGGGGTCTTTGATCACCGGTGTAGGAATGGATCGTCGTCATAAACCCTTTTTCGATGCCGACCGCCTTGTTGAGGACATCGGCGACGGGGGCCAGACAGTTGGTCGTGCACGACGCATTGGAGACGACGGTATGATGGGTTTCCAGCTTGTCGTGGTTGACCCCGTAGACAACGGTCATATCGACTTCCTTGGCCGGTGCCGAAATCAGCACCTTGGCGGCGCCGGCGTCCAGATGTTTAGAAGCGGATTCGCGGTCGGTGAACAGGCCGGTGCACTCGAACGCGATATCGACGTCCAGGTCATTCCACGGAAGGTTGGCGGGATCGCGTTCCGCCGACACTTTGATCGGTCCGGTGCCGACGTCCATGGAGTCCTCGTCGATATCGATATCGGCGTCAAGGGTGCCGTGGATCGAATCGTATTTCAACAGGTGGGCATTCATTTCCACCGAGCCGAGATCGTTGATGCCGACGACCTTTACGTCGTCGCGTCCGGACTCCACAATCGCCCGCAGGATCAGCCTGCCGATCCGTCCAAAACCGTTAATTCCTACACGTAATGCCATTTAGGTCTCCCTTAAAAAACACTGATAAAAAAACAATTCTCAGGTGTTTTACTAAATTTTTTTCCCGATATAAATATGCCCTCTATAAAAAAAGAGCTTCCGAACCATCTAGAGAAAGGGGTCTTTCGTCAAACAGATTTTTTCGGCCTCTTAGCTCAAAAAACAAAGTACCTAAAAGGCATTTTTGTTATATTTAATAATGGGTTGCTAAACGTTGTTATGACAAAGATTGACCTTGTGAAGGCCTCCGGCCTATGTTGGCCAAAGATTGACCGGCGGGACCGGTTGGGGTGCGGGGGAAAAGAGATCGTCCTGTGAAAAATACTTCGTTGCAAAAACCATCCAAGGTGGATCGCGCCCGCGAACGTCTCGGCATTGCGGTGGCGCGCCTGGAAAAGGCCTTGGGAAAACAGGGCGATGTTCAGGCTTCCGCCGGTGCGGGCCCAGATCCTGAATTGGTTCGGGACCTAGACGCCCTACGCGATGAAAACGCACAGCTCAAGACCATCAACGAAACCGTATCCGGCCGCTTGGATAATGCCATCGGCCGGCTCCGGGCTGTTATCGGCGAGCCATAGAAAATCATGGCCCAAGTAAAAGTCAGCATTCTTGGCCGTAGCTACGAAGTCGCCTGTGACGATGGCCAGGAAGCCCATCTATCCCGGCTGGGCGCCTATGTCGATAAACGGATCAATGAACTTGTGGCGGCGGTTGGCGAGGTCGGCGAGGCGCGCCTGTTGGTGATGGTTGCCTTGCTGTTGGCCGATGAATTGTCCGATGTTTATGCGGAATTAGAGGTGGCGAGATCATCGGATGCCGGGGTGACGGCCTTGTTGAGCGCCGAGGACGCCTTGAGCACCAATATCGAGAATCTGGCCAAACGCATCGAGGTCATTGCCGAACGACTGGAACAAGCATAGATTCACCTGTAGGGCGGTTTCTGCCCAGTTCGTTACGGTTCGTTTTCCCTGGGGCTTTCAATACCTCGGGAGCTGTCCCTGCCAGGCCCGTGGGCTTGGTATATGGCGCCCACCTGCACCAGCAGGCCACAGAGGATTCCTTAACCAACGGCTGGTGTGGGGCCGTCCTATCTTATTCTCCACAGGTTCCTCAATGGTCCCCGTACGATAATTCCTTAAAACATGTCCGTAGACAGCAAAAAAATTGAAATGCGGCAATTTGCCAAAGGCAACCGCACCGGATTTGCCCAGGCGGCTGGGGCAGGGGCGGCGGAAAGATTGGCTGACAACTATTTCCAATCGGCGCCGGGTTCAACAGATTCGTCCATGGCGGTCGCCGGGTATTGGCCCCTGGCCGATGAAATCGACGTACGCCCGTTAATGATCAGGGTATTTGAGGCCAGCCGTCCCGTGGCGTTGCCGGTGGTCATCGCTCCGGCGGCGCCATTGATCTTTCGCCGCTGGCAACCGGATATGGTATTGGACGCGGGTGTTTTCGGAACCCGTCACCCACGCCCGCAAGAACCGGAGATACCGCCTCAAACCCTGTTGGTGCCGTTACTGGCTTTCGATGATCAGGGCTTCCGGTTAGGTTGGGGCGGCGGTTTTTACGACCGCACCCTCGCAGATTTGAGGGCAGCGAGACCGGTGATCGCCATCGGCGTTGCCTATCACGGACAACGGGTTGGCCACGTGCCCCATACGCCTGAAGACGAACCCATGGACTGGATTATCACCGACGAGGCTATTTTGGAGATCAGCAAACAATGAAAATTCTGATATGCGGTGATGTCGTCGGCAAGGCTGGACGCAAGGTGCTCGAGGATCATCTGCCTGATATCCGTCAGCGTCTGGAATTGGATTTCGTCATTGTCAATGGTGAAAACGCCGCCCATGGCTTCGGTATTACCGACAAAATTTGCGCTGCCTTCTACGCCTTGGGCGCCGACGTCATTACCACCGGCAACCACGTTTGGGACCAGCGCGACATCATCAACTATATCGGCGACGACCCCAAGCTGCTGCGGCCGGTGAACTACCCGGACGGAACCCCCGGTGTGGGAACCGGAGTTTTCGAAACCGCCGACGGGCGCAAGGTGATGATTATCCATCCCATGGGGCGGCTGTTTATGGATCCGCTTGATGACCCGTTCGCGGCCGTTGAGGACGCCCTCAAAAATCACCGGCTCGGCCACTCGGTGGACGCCATCATCGTCGATTTTCATGCTGAGGCGACCAGTGAGAAACAGGGCATGGGACATTTTCTCGATGGCCGGGTATCGGCGGTTGTCGGCACCCATACCCACGTGCCCACCGCCGATGCGCAGGTGCTTTCCGGCGGCACCGCTTTTCAGACGGATATCGGCATGACCGGCGATTATGATTCGGTCATCGGCATGAAAAAGGAACTGGCGACCAGCCGTTTTACCACCAAGATGCCGCAAGGGCGCCTGGAGCCGGCGGAAGGGATGGCCACCCTGTGCGCCGTGTATGTGGAGACCGATGATGCCACCGGTTTGGCCACCCATGTCGCCCCGCTGCGCCTTGGTGGCCGCTTGAAAGAAGAATGGCCGGTCTAGGGAACGATTTTCTTTTCTGTTTCCCTATTTTGCCCCAGTTTTATCTCTTATGCGCCAAATTAATGACATATTGGTCTGACATTAAGGTGGACGGTGGCCGTGCGTTCACCTACTACATGTAGTATATGCAGTCAGTAATTTTTCAAAGTTTAGGGGGACGATCGGAAAAATGGCCGGTCATTCAAAATTTAAGAACATTATGCACCGAAAGGGCCGCCAGGATGCCAAGCGGGCCAAGGTTTTTTCGAAGCTAATTAGGGAACTCACCGTGGCCGCCAAATCGGGTTTGCCCGACCCGGATATGAACCCGCGACTGCGCACCGCGATCTCGGCGGCCAAAGCCGCCAATATGCCCGGCGACACCATGAACCGGGCGATCAAGAAGGGTAGTGGTGGAGGGGACGACACCAACTATGAGGAAATCCGTTATGAAGGCTACGGGCCGGGCGGCGTCGCGATCATCATCGAGGCGTTGACCGACAACCGTAACCGGACCGCCAGCGAAGTCCGCGCCGCATTTACAAAATTCGGTGGCAACTTGGGCGAAACCGGCTCCGTCAATTTCATGTTCGACAGGGTCGGCTTGATTGTCTATGGCGCCGCTTCCGCCAGTGCCGATGACATGTTCGAGGCCGCGTTGGAAGCGGGGGCGTCGGATGTGGAAACTTCCGATGGCGGCCACGAAGTGACCTGCGACCCGGATGATTTTTCCACCGTGCGCGATGCCCTTGAAGATAAATTCGGCGCCGCCGAAGACGCGCGGCTGGACTGGAAACCACAAAACGCCATCGCCGTCGACGAGAATGCGGCCTCTACGCTGTTGAAGCTGCTGGACGCCCTTGAGGATAACGATGATGTGCAACGGGTGGCCGCTAATTTTGATGTCGCTGACGATGTGCTTGAGCGTCTCAGCGCCTGACCGCTTGAATTGGAACGTAAAAGGGTATGACCATTCGACTGATCGGTTTTGATCCGGGGCTTCGCAACACCGGCTGGGGTGTGATTGAGGCCAACGGCAATCACCTCGGCCATGTTGCTGACGGTGTCGTCAAGACGGATGCGAAGCTGCCGTTGGCGGACCGCCTGGTGCAGTTGCAAGATGGCCTGATCCGGGTGATCGAACAATTCCACCCCGACGAAGCGGCGGTCGAGGAAACCTTCGTCAACAAGAACGCCGCCTCGACCCTGAAATTGGGCCAGGCGCGGGCGATTTCATTGCTGGTGCCGGCGAACGGTGGCCTCAAGGTTTTCGAATATTCACCCAACCTCATCAAAAAAACCGTCGTTGGCGGCGGTCATGCGGCCAAGCAACAGATCCAAATGATGGTTAAGACCCTGCTGCCCGGGGCCGAGTTGAAAAGCGCCGACGCCGCCGATGCCTTGGCGGTCGCCATCTGTCACGCCCATCACCGCGACAGCGTCCAAATCCGTGCGGCGATGAATATGTCGGCGATGACGGCAGGGGAGGCGTCCCGTTGATTGCCAAACTCAAAGGTTTGGTCGACAGCACCGGCGACGGCTGGGCCATCATTGATGTTAGCGGGGTCGGCTATTTGGTGTTCTGTTCCGGCCGCACCCTTGGCCGCCTGGGGCCCGGCGAGGTTGCCGAGGTGCTGATCGAAACCCACGTCCGCGAAGATCATATCCATCTCTATGGCTTTTTCGATGCCGCTGAACGCGAATGGTTCCGCCTGCTGACCACCGTTCAGGGCGTTGGCGTAAAGGTCGCGCTTGCCATGTTGACGGTGCTGGCCCCTGAAGAAATTCTTCAGGCGGTTGCCGCCGCCGACAAGGCGATGATCACGCAGACGCCGGGCGTCGGCCCCAAATTGGCGACCCGTATTTTAAGCGAGTTGAAGGACAAAGTCGGGACCATGGCGCTTGTGCCGGGTGCCGTCGGTAGTGGAGACGCCGGGCCCGTGCCGGTGGCGGCGGGGGGGCCGGTCAACGATGCCACATCGGCCCTGGTGAACTTAGGCTATCGGCCGTCGGAAGCCTTGGCGGCGGTTAGCCGCGCCGCCGGACGGCTTGGCGATGACACCGATGTTGAAGCCTTGATTCGGGGGGCCTTAAGCGAATTGGCCCCGATCGACGCCCATATGGGGAGCGCCTAAAGCATGGCAGATGACAGCCGCATGGTCGCGCCCACCGTCAATGGCGAGAGCGACGCCGAGGAAATGATGGAAACCGGGCTTCGGCCCCGGCGGTTAGACGACTTCGTCGGCCAACCGCAGTTGTGTGACAACTTGTCCGTATTCATTGCCGCCGCGGCCAAGCGCGGCGAGCCCCTGGATCACGTTCTTTTTTTTGGGCCGCCGGGGTTGGGGAAAACGACCCTGGCCCAGATCGTCGCCAATGAGCTTGGCGTCGGCTTTCGCGCCACCTCAGGCCCGGTGATCGCCAAGGCCGGGGACCTTGCAGCGATCCTGACCAACCTGCAACCCAGGGACGTTTTATTTATTGACGAGATCCATCGTCTCAATCCGGTGGTCGAGGAAATTCTCTACCCGGCGATGGAGGATTTTCAATTGGATTTGATTATCGGCGAGGGACCGGCGGCGCGTTCCGTGCGGATCGACCTGCCGCCGTTCACCCTGGTCGGGGCAACGACCCGGTCCGGCCTGATTACGTCGCCGCTGCGCGAACGGTTCGGCATTCCCATGCGGTTATCATTTTATTCGGCCGAGGAACTGGAAAAAATCATCGTTCGCGGCGCCGGGCTGTTGTCCATGGACCTGACCCCGGATGGCGGCGCCGAAATCGCCCGGCGTTCGCGGGGAACGCCCAGGGTCGCCGGCAGGCTATTGCGCCGGGTGCGGGACTTCTCCGACCTGGACGGCGGCGCCAAGGTCGACGCCAAGGCCGCCGACGCAGCGTTGCAAAGATTGGACGTGGACAGCCGCGGCCTCGACGCCATGGACCGGCGGTATCTGGATTGCATCGCCATCAAGTTCACCGGCGGCCCGGTCGGGATCGAGACCTTGGCGGCGGCCTTGTCCGAAGAACGCGACACCATCGAAGAGGTGATCGAACCGTATCTTATTCAACAGGGGTTCTTGTTGCGCACGCCCAGGGGCCGGGCGCTTGCGGCGGCGGCTTACAGTCACTTAGGGCTAGACGAACCCGACGGGGTTCAGCAATTGGAACTGATCGCGGACACCGGCCAAGGTACAGGGGAGCGCGATGAGTAAGGATAGCGTTCATGTGTTTCCCATGCGCGTCTATTACGAAGACACCGACGCCGCCGGCATTGTGTATTACGCCAATTACCTCCGCTTTGCCGAGCGCGCCCGGACCGAATTGCTGCGCGATTTGGGCATCGAAAATGCCCAGCTGATGGAACAGCAGAACCTTGCCTTTGCGGTTAAGCGGTGTTCGATGGATTTCGTCAAACCGGCGAAACTTGACGACATACTGGCGGTTGAAACCCGCCTGATCGACATCGGGGGTGCATCGCTGACCGCCGATCAACGAGTGCGTCGCGATCAAACGGTACTGGTGAACATGGAATTGAAACTGGCCTGCATGGCCAATGACGGACGTCCGGCGGCGGCTCGAGGACTTCGGCATCGCCAAGCAGACCCAGGAATGAACAAACGGTGGAAATAACTGAGGCTAATTAATGGAAAACCAAATTATTGAAGCGGCAACCTTGGGCGGCTCAGTCGCCAATTTAGATTTTTCTATATTGTCGCTGTTCCTCAGGGCCGATCCGGTGGTCAAGGCGGTCATCATTCTTCTGCTGCTGGCATCGATTTGGTGTTGGGCGATCATCTTCGACAAGCTGACGGGGCTGCGTCGGTTGAACGCGCGCTCCACGGAATTCGAACAAGCCTTTTGGTCCGGTAACTCTCTGGATGATCTGTACGAGCGGATATCCAATCAGCCTCGTGATCCGATGTCGGCGGTGTTTGTGTCCGCCATGCGCGAGTGGCGCAGAACATCGACGCGGGACAGCGGCGGGCCGGAAAGCCGCGTCGGCATTGGCGACCGTATTGATCGGGTCATGCAGATTACCCTGGACCGGGAAATGGACCGGACCGAAAAGAACATGACGTTTCTTGCCACCACCGGCTCGACGGCTCCCTTCATCGGCTTGTTCGGTACGGTGTGGGGCATCATGAACAGTTTTCAAGCCATCGCAATTTCCAAGAACACCAGCCTTGCCGTGGTCGCGCCGGGGATTGCTGAAGCGTTGTTCGCCACCGCCCTTGGGCTTTTGGCAGCGATCCCGGCGGTGGTCGCCTTTAACAAGCTGAGTAAGGATATGGATCGCTACGCCGGCCGCCTGGACAGCTTCGCCGGTGAATTTTCGGCAATCCTTTCGCGCGAGATGGACGGCAAGGAAGGGGACTGATCATGGCCGCTCGTCTGCAACGCTCCAGCGTCCGATCCCGGGGCCGCCATCGGACGGGGCCGATGTCGGAAATCAACGTAACCCCAATGGTCGATGTGATGCTGGTGTTGCTGGTCATTTTCATGGTGACGGCGCCGTTGTTGACCGTCGGCGTTCAGGTCGACCTGCCAAAAACCAAGGCCTCCATCATCCGTGGCGAGGACGAACCGCTGGCCATTACCGTTGATCGGGAGGGCCAGTTGTTCTTGCAGGAAACGAAGATCGAACTGGAAGGATTGCTGCCGCGCTTGACCGCCATCACCGGCAACAATCCCGATGTGCGGATTTTCGTGCGCGGCGACGCGGCGGTCGATTATGGCCGCGTCATGGAGGTCATGGGGACAATCAACGCCGCCGGTTACAACAAGGTCGCCCTGGTCACCAGGCAACTAAAAAAAACCCGGCGGAAAAAATAGAGCTGCCTCAAAAGAATCATGCGTAATGCGTTCGGTTATTCGATTATGTTTCATACCTCGATTTTGGTGATCGGGTATTTCGGGTTGCCTTATATTCAGACCTCACCGTTGTTGACCGACACCCCGATCATGGTCGAAATCGTCAATGTGGACGAAGTGACGAATGCGCCGCCGCCGGCGCCGAAACCGGTGAAGAAACCGGAACCGAAGGTGAAAAAGGAACCACCACCGCCGCCGAAAGAGCCGCCCAAGGCAAAGCCGCCCCCACCGCCACCACCAAAGGAGGAGGTCGCCGCCTTACCGCCTGAGCCGGTGCCGGAAGCGAAGCCGGTCCCCAAACCAAAACCCAAGCCGGCGGTTAAAAAGCCGCCTAAACCCAAACCGGTGCGCAAGCTGGCCAAGGTTAAACCGCGGCGCAAACCGCCACCGCCGGATGCCTTCGCCTCGGTGCTCAAGACCGTTGAGAAATTTAAAGATCGGCCAAAACCGAAGGAAAAAAAGAAAGAAAAGAAAAAGGAAGAGAAAAAGAAACCGGAAGATTTCGTTCAGAATATCACCAACGCGCTGACGTCTAG
Organism: Alphaproteobacteria bacterium MarineAlpha3_Bin2; assembly: GCA_002938315.1. GTDB lineage: Bacteria > Pseudomonadota > Alphaproteobacteria > Rhodospirillales > Casp-alpha2 > Casp-alpha2. Next base: position 8,999 of record PTLL01000033.1, read on the forward strand.
AACGGCCAGCAACAACCCGTTGCGGCCCCTGGCGATCAGCGAGATTGATTTGGTCCGCCAGCAGATCAGGGAATGTTGGAGCCTACCGTCTGGAGCCAGGGAAGCCGAAGATTTGAGTATTGAAATCAAGATGGCTATGAACCCGAACGGCACTGTGCGCAGGGCCCAAATTGTTAATCAAAAACGACTCAGCAGCGATCCCTTTTTCCGTGCCGCGGCCGAAAGCGCCTTGAGGGCAGTCTTGAATCCCCGGTGTAATCCGCTAAAGCTACCCCAGGATAAATATCAACAATGGCAAACCATGATTCTAATTTTCGATCCCCGGCATATGTTTTAGGCATGACCATGATCACAATGCCTTTTAAGAACTGTATAAAATGCGCAGCAATGGCCCTAATGATCGGCCTTGTTTTCGCATGGCCTGCGGGTGCTGAACTAAGAATCGACATCACCCAAGGCAAGGTCGAACCGCTTCCTATCGCCATTACCAACTTCGTCGGCACCGTTAATGGCGAGAGCCAATACGGCGCGGATATTTCCAGGGTGATTGCCGCTAATTTAGAGCGTTCCGGGCTATTCCGCCCCATCAAAAAAGGGGCTTTCATTCAAACCGCGATGGCCCTGCAAACGCTGCCCCGGTTTGGCGATTGGCGGGTGATCAATGCCCAGGCCATGGTTCAGGGCCAGGTGCAATTGCTGGGTAATGGACAAATCAAGGTCCAATTTCGTCTGTGGGACGTTTTCGCCGAGCAACAAATGATCGGGCTTGGCTATACGACGGTGCCGGACAACTGGCGCCAAGTCGCACATATTATTGCCGATGCCATCTACAAACGGATTACCGGCGAAGAGGGGTATTTCAATACCCGGATTGTCTATATTTCAGAAACCGGAAAGCAAACCCGGCGAATCAAACGCCTGGCGATCATGGATCAGGACGGCGAAAATCATAAATTTCTCACTCAGGGCGATTCCCTGGTCTTAACCCCCCGGTTTTCGCCGACACTTCAGGAAATCACGTACCTCTCGTTTTATGGCAACCTGCCCCGCGTTTATATTTTCAACATCGACACCGGCCGCCAAGAGGTGCTCGGCGACTTTCCGGGAATGACCTTCGCCCCCCGATTCTCTCCAGGAGGCCAAAGTATCATCATGAGCATGGCCAGGGCCGGCAACTCCGATATTTATTCCATGGACCTCAGGACCAGGGTCGTTAAAAAATTAACCAACCATTCGGCGATTGACACGTCGCCCAGCTATTCCCCGGACTCAAAAAGGATCGTTTTCAATTCCGACCGCGGCGGCACCCAACAGCTTTATACCATGGATGCGGCGGGACGCGGGGTTCGCCGAATCAGCTACGGCAAGGGCCGGTATGCGACACCGGTGTGGTCGCCCCGCGGAGACTTAATCGCCTTTACCAAGATGACCGGCGGAAGGTTTTACATTGGCGTCATGCGCACAGACGGTAGTGGCGAAAGGCTTCTGGCAGAGGACTTCTTAGTTGAATCGCCGACGTGGGCGCCTAACGGGCGGGTGTTGATGTTTTTTCGGCAAAAACCCTCTACCGCAGACGGCAGGGGGGGGCGGTCCAGGCTTTATTCCATCGATTTGACCGGTCACAACGAGCGTGAAATTGTTACTCCCATTGACGCCTCCGACCCGGCATGGTCGCCCGTCATTCGATAGGGGTGTTCGTTCGCAGAGTTATTATAATATGTATAAAAACCGCTGGCGGAAAAAAACGCTTGGAATTGGGTATTTTACGCTTTACTACATTGTATTAGTGGCCATTTCGGCCAAACAGTTAATGTCCGTGCCATAGATGCGTTATTTTATCGATTCCCTATGTCCCGGTGATGGAGATCTAAATGCGATATAAGATTGTTGGCCTAATTGCGGCAGTGGCTCTCGTTTCTGCGTGCGAATCCGCGCCAAGCGGCGGCAGCTCAATTAGCGGCGGCGGTATGGGTAAAGATGCTAAACCCATCGAAAGTTTCACTTCCCCCTTGAATCCGGGCATTATAGCTGGCTCTCAAGAAGACTTGGTTGTTAATGTCGGTGATCGGGTCTTCTTCGACTTCGATAAATTCAATGTCGATCGTAAAGACCGCGACACCTTGGATAAACAGGCGGCTTGGTTGAAAGCCAATCCCTCCGTGTCCATTACCGTTGAAGGCCATGCCGACGAACGCGGCACCCGCGAATACAACTTGGCCTTGGGTGAACGGCGTGCCAATTCGGTTAAGGATTACCTGATTTCCTTAGGCGTTAATCCGGCCCGGGTGAAAACCATATCCTACGGTAAAGAACGTCCCGTCGCGGTTGGCTCAACCAATGCGGCATGGGCGCAAAACCGCCGTGGTGTGACAAAGGTTGGCGGCGCAGGCAGCTAAACCTGACACCCCTCACCGGGGTTGAAATTTGGCGCTTGTCCTACTGGCATTGGCCGGGGTGGGCAAGCGCCATAATTTTGCCTAGAATGCCGCCCATATTGCCGGAAATTGGATTTCACGATGAGGGACACCGCTTTGGACCGGGAGACGTATCGTGACCGAACCCAGGAGGGGTTTGGGATTTTTAGAGGCATTTTATATGAATACCGAAATGTTGACTTCGTGGCGCTATTGGGTGCAAGCCCTAAGCCGTTATAGGCTTGTCCCTCAACACCCTGGCCGGTTTGGTGGGGCAATGGTGTTGCTGGTCATGGCAATCATGACTTGGCCCACCGACGGTGTCGCCCAAGATGCCGAAGGAATGAAAACCATTATGGATCGGATGGGCCGACTGGAAAGGGACATTCGCTCTTTGAATCTGTCCCTTGCCAGGGGGATGCCTGCTCCCGTTGCCACACCCGCTCAACCCCAGGGCGCCACCCCTACGGGGGCGCCCAAGGCCGGGAGCGCGTTGGCACCTGCACCTGTTGGCAGTGGTGATGGCGGTTATGCCATGGCCCGTTTAAATGCCCGTATTTCAGGATTGGAAAATGACCTGCGCACGTCCACCGGTTCTCTGGAGGAATTCACCTACCAGTTGCGAGAAGTTGCCAAGCGACTCGATAAGCTGGTCGCCGATGTTGATTATCGTCTCAGTGTTCTGGAAGGTCGAGCCCCCGGCACGGCTTTGGGGCAACCCCGGCCTGGGGGGGCGCCCCGGCTTAGCGCCGCGCCGGCGCCGCCACCCGTGCAAAAAATTATTTCCGGCCAAGAGGCCCCGTTCGCCCAAACACCCGGAAGTCTGGGAACGGTTTCACAGGCTTCAGTTGCCGCTATTTCACCGAATTCAGGCGCGGACAAATTAGCTAAACCCGCGCCTGTTACCGCACCAAGAGCCGCACCAAAGGTTGTTAAGCCTGCGCCGGCACCGGTTCCAGCGCCTGTAAAAGTTGCCAGCATTCTTCCCAAAGGAACACCAAAGGATCAATACAAGTACGCCTTTGGCTTGTTACGCCAAGCCAATTACGCCAAGGCCGAAGCCGCCTTACAGGAATTCGTCAAGCTCCACCCCAAGGATGTATTGGTCAGTAATGCGCGGTATTGGCTGGGCGAGACCTATTACGTACGTGCCGCTTACGTACAGGCGGCGGAGGTTTTTCTTGAGGGTTATCGAGCCGATCCGAAAGGGGCCAAGGCGCCGGATTCTTTATTGAAACTGGGGATGTCCCTGGCCGGTCTCGACAAGAAGCGCGAGGCCTGCGCCGCCTTCAATAAACTCATCAAGGACTATCCCAGTGTCTCGGCCGGATTGCGAAATACAGTCTCCCGGGAAAAACAAAAAAACAGTTGCTCCTGATGGCCACCCCGCGGTTTGACGGAAACGCCGGGTTGCTGACGGATCAAGCTTTCAAAAAATTAATGGCGGATATGGGCCCGTTCGAAACCCAGCCGCATATTGCCGTTGCCGTTTCCGGCGGCGCCGATAGCCTTTGCCTTGCACTTTTGGCGGGGCGTTGGGCGAAGCGTATGGATGGGAAAGCGACGGCGTTGACGGTGGATCATGGCCTTCGGGATCAATCTGCGGAAGAAGCCCTTCAAGTCGGCCGCTGGCTGCATTCGGAAGGGATGGATCATGATATCCTGGACTGGCAGGGACCCAAGCCCAAGACTGGCATCCAGGCGGCGGCCAGGACGGCTCGATATGGGTTGATGCAGGCTTGGTGCCGGGAACAGGAGGTTTTGCATCTGGCCTTGGCCCATACCCAAGACGATCAGGCGGAAACGTTTCTTCTCAGGCTCGGCGCCGGCAGCGGTGCCGATGGCCTGGCGGCGATGACAGCGATTCGCGAAACTGCAGACGTACGGCTATTGAGGCCCTTGCTGAACGTTCCTAAGGCGGCCTTGCGGGCAACCTTGCAGGACTTCGGCCAGGAATGGATCGAAGATCCCTCCAACCGGGACCCTGCCTTTGCGCGGGTCCGGGTCCGGCAAGCGATGGGAGATGGTGGACTCGATGCACGGGGATTGGCCCGTTCGGCTTATCGTTTCGGCCGCGCCCGGCAGGCGCTGGAAGGGGCGGCGTCTCAGTTGCTGGCGCGTGCGGTTCGTGCCCATCCGGCGGGCTTTGCGGTTCTCCAATGCGCCCCCCTTGAGGCGGCGGCCGATGAGATTTCCTTGCGGGCACTGGGGCGGGTGGTGTCGGCCATTGGCGGACGCGACTATGGGCCTCGATTGGAAAAACTGGAACGCCTTCACCATGGCCTATTGACCAATCGGTCTGAATCCACCGCCACCCTTGGCGGCTGCCGCATGATGGTCGAAGGCGGGGGCGCCGGCGACGACGGGGGCGGGAAACTTTTGGTGTGCCGGGAAACCCGTGGTCTGCCCGCGCCGCTGGAAGTTGGCCCAGGTGAACGGCTGATTTGGGACAGGCGGTTTGAAATCCGCTTCGGCGGGGAAGGCACCGGCGGGCGCCGGCTGATGCCCCTGGGTGACCAGGGATGGGCGGAAATTGTCGGTAATCGTCCTGATTTACGTCAAGGGCCCGTTCCTGGCCCTGCTCGGCCCTCGTTACCGGCGTTGGTTGACCAATTCGGCGTTTATTCGGTACCCCACTTGGGTTTTCAGCGGGAAAGAGACACCGTTTCCGGGTTTTCACAAGGTCCGAATTTCGAGGAAATCCGGTTTTCTCCACCGAATTCTTTTTCAAGTACGGGGTTTTTCTTGCGTAATGAGCCTGACATACTATCTCTCTAGGGAAGAAAGGGCGGAGCGCAAAGACTCTGCCCGGTGTTTCCCTGGTTCCCAAGGAGGATTTGGAACTTGAATTTTAGTCGAAATATGGCGCTTTGGGTTGTCATCGCGCTTTTGGTGTTCGCCATGTTCAATCTATTTCAGGGCACATCGCAGCGCGGCCAGAATAACATGCTGGCGTTTTCCGATTTCCTGACTTCGGTGGAATCCGGGTCCGTGCGCGACGTCACCATTCAGGGCCCTGCCATTTCCGGCCATTACCGCGACGGGCGTAATTTTTCCACCTATGCGCCGGAGAATCACAATCTGGTTCCGATCCTGACGGAAAAGGGGGTGCGTATCAGCGCGCTGCCTTACGACGAAGATACACCGACACTGTTTAGTATCCTTATTTCTTGGTTCCCCATGCTGTTGTTGATCGGGGTGTGGATTTTCTTCATGCGCCAGATGCAATCGGGCGGGGGCAAGGCCATGGGCTTCGGCAAATCAAAGGCGAGGCTCCTCACTGAAAAATCCGACCGGGTTACCTTTGAAGACGTTGCCGGCATCGATGAAGCCAAGCAGGAACTTGAGGAAATTGTCGATTTCCTGAAGGACCCTCAAAAATTCCAACGTCTCGGCGGCAAAATTCCCAAGGGATGTTTGCTAGTGGGGCCGCCGGGCACCGGTAAGACCTTGTTGGCCCGCGCCATTGCCGGCGAGGCCAATGTGCCGTTCTTCACCATTTCCGGTTCCGACTTTGTCGAAATGTTCGTCGGCGTTGGCGCGTCACGCGTCCGCGACATGTTCGAGCAAGGCAAGAAGAACGCCCCTTGCATCATCTTCATTGACGAAATCGACGCCGTCGGTCGTCATCGTGGCGCCGGTCTCGGTGGCGGTAACGATGAACGCGAGCAGACCTTGAACCAGTTGCTGGTTGAAATGGACGGGTTCGAGTCCAATGAGGGCGTCATCCTGATTGCCGCCACCAACCGGCCCGACGTTCTGGATCCGGCATTGCTTCGTCCCGGCCGTTTTGACCGACAGGTGACAGTGCCGAACCCGGATATCCTTGGCCGCGAAAAGATTTTGAAGGTTCACATGCGCAAGGTGCCGTTGGCGCCCGACGTGGACGCGCGGGTAATTGCGCGCGGCACGCCCGGGTTCTCGGGCGCCGATTTGGCCAATTTGGTCAATGAGGCGGCGCTGCTGGCGGCACGCATCGGCAAGCGTGTGGTGACCATGAGTGAATTCGAGGAATCCAAAGACAAGGTCATGATGGGCGCCGAACGCCGGTCCATGGTTATGACCGAGGATGAAAAGAAGCTGACGGCTTATCACGAAGCTGGCCACGCCTTAGTCGGACTCAAGGTACCAAAGCATGACCCGCTGCATAAAGTGACCATCATTCCGCGGGGCCGGGCCCTTGGCCTGACCATGAGCCTGCCGGAACGCGACCGGCTCAGCTATTCCAAAATCGAATTGAAATCCCTGTTGGCGGTTATGTACGGCGGGCGTGTTGCCGAGGAATTGATCTTCGGTGAGGATAACATCACCACTGGCGCCAGCAACGATATCCAGCAGGCGACCAGTTGGGCGCGGCGCATGGTCACTGAATTTGGATTCTCGGACAAGCTGGGCCGCCTTCGTTACACCGATAATGAGGAAGAAATCTTCCTCGGTCACTCGGTGGCGCGCCAGAAGAACATGTCCGACGCTACCGCCGCCTTGATTGACGAAGAGGTCCGCCGATTGATTGAGGAAGCGGAAAAATTGGCGCGTAAGATTTTGAGCGAACACGGCGACGATCTGGAAACCATTGCCCAGGCACTGTTGGAATACGAAACCCTGTCGGGCGATGAAGTCAATGCGCTGTTGCGGGGTGAATCCATCGTTCGGCCCGGGGATATGGATAATCCGCCCGAAGGCGGTCACAAGTCGTCGGTGCCGTCCAGCGGGAAATCCAAGAAGACCAAGGGTTCCCCTGGCATGGACCCGGAACCCCAGCCCGAGTCCTGACCGGGCTAAGGCTGCGCCGCGTCGGAGCCGTGTCGGGGCCGGGACGGTGACAATGGACAGTCTTTTATGAGTTCCGTTACCTTCGCCGGGCTATCGCTCGAAAAGCCTAGAATTTTCGGCATCATCAATGTCACGCCTGACAGCTTTTCCGACGGCGGCGATGCGCTGGCCCTCGAAGATGCGTTGCGCCGCGGCAAGGCGATGCTCGACGCCGGGGCCGATATTCTTGATGTCGGTGGCGAGTCGACTCGCCCCGGCGCCGCGCCGGTCGGCATCGAGGATGAAATCGCCAGGGCGGTGCCGGTGGTCCGGGGGTTATCGGATCTCGGCGCCAAGGTTTCTATCGACACCCGCCATGCCCCGGTGATGGAAGCCGCCATCGAGGCCGGCGCCACCATCATCAACGACGTCACCGCCTTGAGTCATGATCCGGACTCTCTGGACCTGGCTGTGGCCAGCGGCTTGCCGGTGATCCTCATGCACATGCAGGGCGACCCCGGCACCATGCAGGATAATCCCCAATACGAAGACGCCGCCCAGGATGTGTTCGATTACCTTAAGCAACGGGTGGCGGAATGCGAAGCGGCGGGGATGGACCGGAGCCGCATTGCCATCGATCCCGGTATTGGTTTCGGCAAAACGCTAGACCACAACCTGGATATTCTGGCCCGGTTGAATCTCTACCGCGATTTTAAGTGCCCGGTTCTGTTGGGGGTGTCACGGAAAACCTTTATCGGTAAACTCGGCGGTGACGCAGCGCCTAAGGAACGTCTCGGCGGATCCTTGGCGGCGGTGTTGGCGGCTGCGGCACGGGGCGTGCGCCTGTTCCGGGTCCATGACGTCGCTGAAACCCGCCAAGCGTTGACGATTTGGCAGGCGATTGAAAAGAAGTGAAATAAAATGTGACGCCCCGATGGGGCGGGGGTGTATTAGAAATACCGGCGGATATCCCCAAGGCTGAGAGACGGAACAAACAATGACGGAAAAATTATTCGGTACCGACGGCATTCGCGGTACGTCGAATACCTGGCCGATGACCGCCGAGGCGGCGTTGAAGGTGGGGATGGCGTCGGCGGTTCAATTCATCCGTGGCGATCACCGCCATCAGGTTGTGATTGGCAAGGATACCCGGCTTTCAGGCTACCTACTGGAACCGGCGTTGACGGCGGGCTTTATTTCCATGGGTATGGACGTGGTTCTGGTCGGGCCGATGCCGACACCGGCCGTCGCCATGTTGACTCGTTCGCTGCGTGCCGATCTCGGGGTCATGATCTCGGCGTCCCATAATCCATTTCAGGATAATGGCATCAAGCTGTTCGGTCCCGACGGCTACAAACTGTCGGACCAAGTGGAAGCCGAGATCGAGGCCCGCGTAAATTCTGACATGAGCAGCCATATGGCCGGCGCCGCCAAGCTGGGCCGCGCCCGGCGGTTGGATGACGCCCGCGGACGCTATAACGAATACGTCAAACAGACTTTCCCCCGCGGCTTGCGCCTGGACGGGCTCAAGATCGTCGTTGATTGCGCCTTCGGGGCGGCCTACAAGGTCGCGCCCGAAGTGCTGTGGGAACTGGGCGCCGAAATCGTTCCCATCGGTGTCGAGCCAGACGGAACTAACATCAACAATGGCTGCGGGTCCACCGATACCGACGCCATGTGTTCCATGGTCTCGGCCCACGGCGCCAATCTCGGCATCGCGCTTGACGGGGATGCCGACCGGGTGCTGATTGCCGATGAAAACGGTGCCTTGGTGGACGGTGATCAAATTCTCGGTCTGATCGCCGGGGATTGGGCCGAAAATGGACGCTTGGCTAGCGGCGGCATCGTTTCAACGGTGATGTCAAACTTAGGTCTTGAGACCTTCCTCCAAGGTAAGGGGTTGAATCTGGTTCGCACCCAAGTCGGGGACCGCTATGTGGTCGAGCATATGCGGGCGCATGATTTCAATGTGGGCGGCGAGCAGTCCGGGCACATCGTTCTCCGCGATTATTCAACCACCGGCGACGGTCTGATCGCGGCCTTGCAAGTCCTGGCCGTTGTCGTAAATGCCGGTAAACCGGCGAGTCAAATCTGCCGGGTGTTCGACCCGTTGCCCCAGAAGTTGCAAAACGTCCGCTTTAACAGCGGCAAGCCGTTGGAGGACAAGGCCGTCAAGAAGGCGATCAAAGACGGCGAAAATCGATTGGGGGCGGGCGGCCGGTTGTTGATCCGCCTGTCAGGCACCGAGGCGGTGATCCGGGTCATGGCCGAGGGCGAAGACGCGGCTTTGGTCGCCTCTGTGGTCGGCGATATCGCCGGCGTCATCGAGCAAGCCGGATAATGAAAGGGCGCGTGCTTGTCGTTGCCGGGTCTGATTCCGGCGGCGGCGCCGGAATTCAAGCCGACATCAAGACGATTACGGCGCTTGGCGGTTTTGCCATGACCGCAGTGACGGCGTTGACCGCCCAAAACAGCCTGACTGTCGCCGGTGTCCACAAGCTGCCGCCTTCCTTCGTCGCCGATCAAATCCGCGTCACCCTAGAAGACCTCGGCGCCGATGCCGTTAAAACCGGCATGATGGCCGATGCCCCGATCATTGAGGCCGCCGCCGATGTTCTCGATTCCATGGCCTCTGATTTTCCCTGGGTCATCGACCCGGTGATGGTTTCCACGAATAAGGACCGGCTTTTGGATGAAGACGCGGTGTCGGCGCTGAAAGACCGCCTGGTGTTGAAGGCAGCCTTGACCACCCCCAACATGGCCGAAGCCGAATTGTTGACGGGGCTTGCCGTTGATAGCGCCGACGCCATGGAAGCCGCCGGACGGGCGTTGGTGGAAGCTGGCGCCGGGGCGGCGTTGATCACCGGCGGGCATCTGAAAGGGGACGGCGTTATTGATGTGCTGGTCAGCAGCGCGGGAGTGGAGCGCTTCGAAGCCGCCCGCATCGAATCAACCAACACCCACGGCACCGGTTGCACGTTGGCGTCCGCCATCGCCACCGGTCTGGCACAAGGGCAGGGGATTCGCGATGCTGTTATCCGGGCGCGCGACTATGTGCGGGACGCCATCCGTACCGCCCCCGGATATGGGGCCGGCCACGGGCCTTTGAACCACGCGCATACGGTGAGGGGTGAGGAATGAGCGGGCTACCGACCAAGCAACAGCTCGAGTCGGCGGCCGGCATTATTTCCGTTCATATGCCACCGACACCGATAATCCGGTGGCCGTTGCTGGCAGAGCGCACTGGCGCCGAGGTCTGGGTCAAGCATGAGAACCATACCCCCATCGGTGCCTTCAAGATTCGCGGCGGGCTAAATTTCATGACCAAGCTCCATGAGGCCGAACCCGATTGCCCCGGCGTGATCACCGCGACGCGCGGCAATCATGGGCAAAGCGTCGCCCTAGCCGCGGCAAAAGTTGGCCTTAAAGCGACGGTCCTGGTCCCGCACGGCAACAACCCGGAAAAAAATGCCGCCATGCGGGCGTTCGGGGCCGAGCTGATCGAGCACGGTGACGATTTTCAGGAAGCCTATGAATATTCCACCCTGTTGGCTGCCGAGCAGGAGCTTCACCCAATCCCGCCCTATCATCCGTGGCTGATTGAGGGCGTCGGCACCTATGCGTTGGAATTTTTCGGCGCCGAACCGGATCTGGACACCGTCTATGTGCCGATCGGCATGGGGACTGGGATATCGGGCATGATCGCGGCGCGCGAAGGGCTCGGCCTGAACACCAACATCGTCGGTGTGGTATCGGAAAATGCGCCGTGTTATGCGCTGTCCTTCGACGCCGGAAAACCGGTGGCAACCAATGCCGCCGACACCTTGGCCGACGGTTTGGCTTGCCGGACGCCGGACCCGGTGGCGGTGGCGGTCGTCAACAAGGGTGTTGAGCGCATCGTCAAGGTCGGCGAAGAGGAAATCCTCACCGCCATGGCGCATTACTTCACCGATACCCACAACGTCGCCGAAGGCGCCGGCGCGGCGCCCTTGGCGGCACTGCTTCAAGAGCGGGATCGGATGGCGGGTAAGAAGGTCGGCTTGATCCTCACCGGCGGCAATGCCGACAAGGAGCTGTTCTCCAAGGCGTTAGGGTAGGGGCGGGCTTTACCAGGTGTAGAGTGATTTGACGGCCAGAAAGGGGTGCCCGGAAAGGCGTTTCTTAAAGGTTTTCTTGCATTTGGCTTTCTTGCTGTAGGCAAAGATTTTCTCGCATTTTTTTCTTTCCGTTTTCACCTTCCGGTAATCCTTTTCATATTTCATCGCTTTCTTGGCATCGTTGGCGATCTTTATATCCACATCGGATGGCTTGTCCGGCGCCAGCGCGGCGGCGGTGGCGATGTTGGCCGGGATCAGGTTTCTTATCGGCACGCACCCGGCAACGGCGTATTTTTTTCCCCAATATTCGAATTCTTTGTAAATGATTTTCCTACCCCACTTGCCGGCGACGTTGGCATGGGCTTTTTCGTGCTTCACCACCTCGGCGTGCCGGCGTTCCAGATATTGAATCAGGTTAGGGTTTTTGATGGTGTTGACTCTTTTGGAGAACCCCTTGCGCACCATATCGCGTTTAAATTTTTTGAAATCGGCTTCGATTTCCTTGCTGCAATTGCGGACGGCCCCAAGGGCATCCGGCGGCAACAGGCCGGTCCCTAAAACGGCGCAAATAAAAATCATCGAAAGTGATTTCATGGCTGCCATCAGGTAGTTTCTATCCAAGGGCCCTGAAACGGTTTAAAAATACTATGAATGGGTGGGGTGATCCTTGTCAAAAGGGATGGGTTGTATGACCGAAGAAATTTTCCGCGACAACGCCTATGTGAAAAACTGTGAGGCTACCGTCACCGAGGTTAATGAATACGGCATCCAATTGGACAGAACCGTGTTTTACCCGGCCGGCGGCGGCCAGCCCGGCGATACCGGGGTTTTGCGCACCACCACCGGGGCCGAGGTCATGATTGCCGATACCATCCATGAAAAAGGCACCGGTATTCACCTGCATGTTGCTGCGGAAGGATCCCCGACGTTGAGCGTCGGCGACACCGTCAACGCCGAGATCGACTGGGAGCGGCGCTACGCCCATATGCGCATGCATTCGGGCCTGCATCTGTTGTGCGCGGTGGTTGACGGCGGCGTCACCGGTGGTTCCATCGGGGCCGCCAAAAGCCGCCTTGATTTTGATCTTCCCGATACCGCGCTGGATAAGGAAAAGATCACCGCCGACCTCAACCGGTTGGTTGAGGAAGATCACCCGATGGCGGCGCGCTGGATCACCGACGAGGAACTGAGCGCCAATCCCGATCTTGTCCGCACCATGTCGGTGCGCCCGCCGATGGGGTCTGGCCGGGTGCGGTTGATGAATATTTCAGACGTTGATCTGCAGCCCTGCGGCGGCACCCATGTTGGGCGTACCGGCGAGATCGGCAAACTCAGGGTCGGTAAGATTGAAAACAAAGGCCGCCATAACCGGCGTATCAACATCCACTTTGACGAGTAACCCGATGACCATCGCCTACGCCATCGAAGACGGCCTTGAGCCTGAGGAGTTCATCGACGTTCTCAAGCGTTCCGGTCTGGATGCCCGCCGCCCCGTCGATAAACCCGACGTCATCCAGGGTATGGTCGATAACGCCGACCTAACCATTACGGCCAGAGACTCCGATGGGCGGCTTATCGGTGTGGCGCGATCAGTAACCGATTTCGCCTATTGCTGCTATCTGTCGGACCTGGAAAAAACTTTGAAGGAAGAAATATAGATGACGACCAATGCTTATAAAATCGCCG
>PTLL01000034.1 GCA_002938315.1 Alphaproteobacteria bacterium MarineAlpha3_Bin2
CACGCATCGCACAACGATAAGGTCGCCGATGGCGGCAACGGAAGGTCCGCTTTGGGTCAAAAGCAGACGTTTTGCGACTACTCCCAAAATGTCCGCTTTCGGGGGAAAATCAGACATAGATCAAAGCCGAAGTTGCCCTTCATAAACTGTGTCGGTACTCCCCGCAAACCGACTGGTTGACACACTCAAAACCCACACATTCGATCCCCTCCGCAGGTACATATCCGGAAGGGGGTGGTGGCCCATGCCCGCCCCTAGGGAGCTGCAGATGATCCCAATGTCATCTGTAGATGAGGTAATTTCCCCTGCAAATCTTTCTGCTCTTGCCCGGAGTGACCCCTACAACAACCTGATCGATCCGCTGATGAGCTGGAAATCTTCTGTAGTGACTTGGCTGCTGAGGGTGGGGGCGGCGGGATTGTTTTAGGGGGTTCTGAAGAGGGGGCTGGGGAGGTCTGTCACAAAACGGTCACGAAATATGTTATAATCTAGCTAATTCGGGGATGGTCCTCGAATGTGACAGGACAAGGAAAAATCGCTTATTCCAAATAAATCAATAGGTTAATTGGTGTTTTGATGGGTTCACAAACTGCATATGGCTGATTAAGAGTCAGCTGCTCTACCAACTGAGCTAAGCGCCCTTAGAAGGGCAGCGATATACCAGACGGCCAAGCCTTTGTCGACAAATGCTTATCGGCGCGCCTGGGTCCATTTCAACCGTCGTCGGCGGCGCCACGACGGCCGATCATCACGTCCCGGTGCACCCATATCCCCATCAACAGGCCGAAACCGAACAACAGCGTCAGCATTGCCGTGCCGCCGTACGATATCAGCGGCAACGGCACCCCGACGATCGGGATCACCCCCATCACCATGGCCATATTGATGAAGACATAAAGAAAGAAGGTGGTCGTCACCCCCATGCCCAACAAACACCCGAAATGCGATCGCGACCTGAATGAAATGGCGATTCCGTAGACCAGCAACAGCACATATAGCGCCAACAACGCCAACCCGCCGATCAGGCCCAGTTCTTCGGACAGCATGGTGAAAATGAAGTCGGTCTGCATCTCCGGCAAAAAGTTGAGGTGGCCCTGGGTTCCCTGCATAAAGCCGCGGCCGGAAAGACCGCCCGACCCAAAGGCGATCTTTGATTGGATGATGTGATACCCGGCACCCAAGGGATCGTTTTCAGGATTAAGGAAGGTCAACACCCTTTTGCGTTGGTATTCATGCAGGAACTGCCAGGCGATGGGCGCCGCCGCCAGGCCGAAGACGCCGACGAGGGTGAATTTCCAAATGCTGACCCCGGCCATAAAGAAAAGCCCGGCAGCGGTAATCAACAGGATCAATCCGGTGCCGAGATCCGGCTGGCGCATCACCAATACGATCGGCGCCGCAATGATTAACAGCGGCGAGATCAGAAACGTCGGGCGGCGAACGTCTTCGATACTGCCGCCGTGGAAGTACCGGGCCAACGCCAACACCATGGCGATTTTCATCATTTCCGAAGGCTGCAAGTTGATAAAACCAACATTAATCCAACGCCTGGCGCCCATGCCCATATTCCCGGAGATATCGACAGCCACCAACAACAGCAGCACAACGAAATAGATGGCATAGGCATACCGGAGCCAAAGGCGGGTATCGATAACGGCGACGCATATCATGACCAAAATACCGAAACCGAACCGGAGCGCATGCGGCCTGGCCCAGGGATTAACGTCACCGCCACCGGCGGAATACAGCATGGCGAACCCCACCGATGCCGTAACCATGACGATAAACACGAAAAACCAGTGAATTTGCCAGAGCTTCTGACGAATGGTTTGTTCCGGGCCGCCGAGGATTTGGTCGCTCATGGTGACTTACCCCTTGCCCCGGGACTTGCCGGTTTTGGGCTTCGACACTTGTTGTTGTGCTTCCGGCACTGTCCCCGGTTCACCGTCCGGCAGGATTCCCAGTTTGGCCGAATTGCGCCGCTGGGCCTCTGCCAAAATGTCACGGGCGATAGGCGCGGCCACCGAAGAACCGCTGCCGCCATGCTCGATGACAACGGAAACCGCGTACCGAGGCTTGTCGATGGGGGCGAAGCCGACAAACATCGCGTGGTCCCGCTCCCGCCAAGGGATATCCTTGTTTTTCCTGACCCCTTCTTCGCGTTCCGCCTTGGTAATGCGGCGCACCTGTACGGTCCCGGTCTTACCGGCCATTTCCTGCCCTTTGGTCTTGATCCGGGCTTTAAAGGCGGTGCCTTGGGGGTTGTTGACGACGCCAGTCATGGCTTGGCGGACCAGGTCAAGGTGAGCCGGCAGCAACCCCAGGCTTTCGGGAACCGGGTCTTGGTCAGGACTTCCTTTGGTTATGGAATCGAGTTCGGAGTCCGCCCGGGGCCGCGTCAACCGGGGCGTCACCTTAACCCCACCGTTGCCCAGCCTTGCCGCCATCACCGCCAATTGCAGCGGAGTCGTCAGTAAATAACCCTGCCCGATCCCGACCAGAACGGTTTCACCTTGTTGCCAGGGCGCATTTAAAGCCTTTTTCTTCCATTTCCGGCTCGGCACCAGACCCGGTTTCTCGCCAGGCAGGTCAAGACCGAGGACTTCGCCAAAACCGAAGCGCCTGGCCATGGCCGCAATTCGATCGATCCCGGTGCGCCGGGCGACTTCGTAGAAATAAACATCGCAGGATTGCATGATGCCGTTGAAGGCATCCATCCATCCGTGCCCACCCTTCTTCCAGCAATGGAAGGTGGCGTCGCCGAGTTCCATTGCACCGGAACAATGAATCCGGTTATCCGGTCCGATGATGCCTTTATCCAGCGCCGCCAGCAGAACAATCATTTTAAAAGTCGAGCCTGGTGAGAATTGACCGCTAAGCGCCTTATTGGTTAACGGCGACTTCGGGTCGGACGTCAATTGGTTCCATTCCTCATTGCTGAGGCCGGTGTTAAAGGCATTGGGATCGTAGGTCGGGGTCGAAACAAGAGACAAAACGTCACCGTTGTTGGTATCCATGACCACCGCGGCGCCGCTGAGGTCCCCAAACCGTTTGGAGACCATCTTCTGTAATTCCAAATCGATGGTCAGCACCACCTGTTCACCGGCTTGGCCGTCCTGGCGCGATAGCTCGCGGATCACACGGCCGAAGGCATTGACCTCAACCTGCGATGAGCCGCCGGTGCCGCGCAATTGAAGATCGTATACCTTTTCGATCCCGGTCTTGCCAATGCGGAAACCCGGCAACTCCAACAGCGGATCACCAGTCACTTCTTTGGGCGACACGGCGGCGACATAACCCAGAACATGCGCCGTTTCCGGGCCAAAGGGGTAATGGCGGCTTTGGCCGACATCGATGTTAACGCCGGGAAGATCCGGGGCGTTGACCTCGATCTTGGAGACGATCTGCCAATCCAGGTTTTCGCGAATCGTTGTCGGCACGAACCGGCGGTTAAGTTTTACCTCGCGGAGGATCCGCCGCCGCTCCCCAGGGCCAATGGGAATGATACGGCCAAGGACATCCAAGGTAGTTTCAATGTCCGGGGCATCCTCTGCATTCAACAACACCCGGTAATTTTGCTGATTATCGGCCATGGCAACGCCGAAACGATCAACGATGTGGCCGCGCGGCGGCGCCAGCAATCGTAAACTGATGCGGTTTTCCTCGGCCAGCACACGATACCGTTCGGCCTCGATGACCTGCAGATAATACATCCGCGCCGCCAGTCCCGACAGCAACACCGCCTTGCCGCCAATGAGAAGGGCGGCGCGACGGCTGAACAGCTTGTGGCGTTCGGAATCCCGATGCATGTCAAACCTGCCTTAAGAAAGCACGTTGCAAGCGCATAAAAGCCCAGGCGATGACCGGAAAGCAGCCCAGGGTCAGCAAATATTGAAAAAACACCGTCTTCGGCTCGACAAGGGTGAGGTTGAGAATGGAAATCGCCAGCCAGTTAAATACCGCCGCCCCCGCCGCGATCAAGGAGAACCCGAGCCATAGGATAAAAAATGACTTGCCGATGAAAAACTGCTTTTGCGAAAGCACCGTGCCATAAACCGCCAGGAATACCAACGCGTTCACGCCGATCGGGGCACCGGTCAGGATATCCTGGAAGAGTCCGATCAGAAATACCGCGTACGCCGGCAACAGCCGGGGTCGGAAAACCGCCCAATGATAGACCGCTATCAACGGCAGTAACGGAACCACCCTTGAAAGCCCCGGAATATGCAATGGCACGACGTTGATGATCACCAGCGCCAGGGTCAACATCGACGGCGTTAGATGACGCGCCAACACATCCATGCGATGCCAAAGGCCGGGTTGCTTCATGGCTTCTTGGTATTCCCCGTCCGGCCCCCCCGAAAGTATTTTTTATTACCACTTGCCGGCGGGCGGGACGAAGGCGCCGACAAAATTCCAGCCAGCCCAAAATCCAACAACCGGATATATTCCAGCCGGTTGCGTTGGACAAACGGCAGCACCCCGATGCCGCCGTCATTGACCGAGGTCACGATGCCGATCGGAAGTTCCGGTGGCAACGCACCGCCATGGCCGGAGGTAACGATGCGGTCACCCGCCGATACCGTTTCGCCGGACGGAAAGTGAACCAGTTTCGGGCTGTCCGAATTATTGCCGGCAAGGATGGCCCGGGTCCGGTTGGGGCCAACCAAAACTGGAATTCGCGAGTTGAAATCGGTAATCAGGAGAATTCTGGCAGATCGCGAGCCGACGCCGGCAACCCGACCGACCAACCCCTCGCCGGTCATCGCGGCCTGGCCTTTTGCGACTCCGTCGCGGGTACCGGCATTGAGGATCAGGCTATGAACGAAGGCACCGCCGGCATCGGCGATAACCCGCGCCGTAATGAACCCTGGCTCAGGGCCGGGCACGAAGTTGAGAAGGCTCTTGAGGTTTTTGTTTTCCGCCTCCAGTCGCCTCGCCGCCGCCTGCCATTGCAGTAGCCGGGCTTCATTGAGCCGCAACCGCACGTTTTCCTTGTGAAGGGCGGTAAGCTCGCGCACTTGATCGACGGCCTTGGCAATGGAATCGGCGGGACGTGACACCGCTTCGAGAATGGGGGCGACGGCATCGGTCACATGAGCGCGGAGATTGTCCATAAGGATCAAGTCAGCCTTGCCCAGAACCATTAACCCGACCGCAGTCGCCACCAGCCCGATAAAGGCAAAGCGCTGCGCCAGCCCCCTGATCGGTTGGACCAGGCGGGAAACGGAACGCGGACCTCGTGCCAAGTGATGCCCTCCTCGTAACAACCGGCGGCGGGTTACGCCGCCTAAAAAACAAACCCTATTTCGCCATCTTCCCTATACAAAATCATGGTTGATAATACATTAAAACCGCTCCAAACGACCCTTGGCATTAGTACATACTTGAGAGGACGTCCTTGAGGCGCTTCATTTCCTCAAGCGCCCGGCCGGTCCCCATCACCACGCAACTCAAGGGATCGTCGGCCAGGGAAACCGGCAACCCGGTGGCTTGGCGAAGCACAAGATCCATATTCCCCAACAGCGCCCCGCCGCCGGTCAACACGATGCCCTTATCGACGATATCGGCGGCCAATTCCGGCGCCGTATGCTCAAGTGCCACCTTTACGGTTTCAATAATGGCGCCGACCGGATCGGCCAGGCTTTCCGCCACCTGGCGTTCGGAAATCACCAATTCCTTGGGCACCCCGTTCATCAGGTCCCGGCCTTTGATTTCCATGGTCGCGCCGTCGCCATCTTCGGGCGGACAGGCGGACCCAATATCTTCCTTGACCCGCGCGGCACTGCTTTCGCCGACCAGAAGGTTATAGTTGCGTCGGATGTAGCCAATGATCGCCTCGTCCATCTTGTCGCCGCCGACTCGCACGGACCTAGCAGAAACGATCCCGCCAAGGCTGAGCACCGCAACCTCGGTCGTGCCGCCGCCGATATCAACGACCATGGAACCTGTCGGCTCGGTCACCGGCAACCCGGCGCCAATAGCCGCCGCCATCGGTTCTTCGATCAGGAACACCCGGCGAGCGCCGGCGCTTTCGGCTGATTCCTGAATGGCGCGCCTCTCGACGGCGGTCGACCCCGACGGCACGCAGATGATCACCAAGGGGCTCGCGAAACTGCGCCGATTATGAACCTTGCGGATAAAGTATTTGATCATTTCCTCGGCGACTTCGAAGTCGGCGATGACGCCGTCGCGAAGCGGACGGATAGCACTGATGTTGCCGGGGGTCCGGCCAAGCATCTTCTTGGCTTCCTCGCCTACGGCCAGGACTTTTTTCTTGCCTTTGACCTCGACGATCGCAACCACCGAAGGCTCATTCAACACGATGCCCCGCCCCTTGACGTAAACAAGCGTGTTGGCGGTGCCAAGGTCAATGGCCATATCCGCCGATAGAAAGCCGAAAATACTAGAAAGCATTAAAACCCAAACCTTTTTTGATTAACCAAATTAATCTCGACGTGTTACGGCGGTACCGGGAAAACAACCCCCGGCACCTAACCACTCCTTTATAAAAAACCTAACGCCGTCACGCTAGGCAGAAAGCGCATCGGGCGCAGTTTTTTGTCGTTTCACCATCAACTTGTTCAAGGCATTAACATAGGCCTTGACCGAAGCCACCATGGTATCGGTATCGGCGCCGCGGCCATCAACGGTACGGCCATCTTCTTCCAGGCGGACCGTAACTTCAGCTTGGGCATCAGAGCCCCCGGTCACGGCGTGTACCTGATAAAGCTGTAGCCGCGCCTTATGGCTGACCAGTTCCTTGATACAATTAAACGCCGCATCGACAGGCCCATCGCCGATGCCCGTGCACGATAAGGTCTCGCCATCGACTTCCAGTTCCAATTCGGCCTTTGGCGGCTGATGCTTGGTGCCGCACAATACCTCAAGGGCAATCATCCTGATTTGATCGTTGGTCCGGATCACTTCATCATCGACCATGGCGATGATATCCTCGTCGAAGACCTCCTTCTTTAAATCGGCTAGGTCCTTGAACCGCTTAAACGCAATCTGAATCGCATTATCGCCGAGGTCATAGCCCAACTCTCTTAATTTTTCGATGAAGGCATGACGACCCGAATGTTTGCCCAGGACCAGCTTTGACTCGCTGAGCCCAACCGATTCAGGGGTCATGATTTCATAGGTGCCGGCATGCTTGAGAACGCCGTCCTGATGGATACCGGCCTCGTGGGCGAAAGCATTGGCACCGACAATGGCCTTGTTGGGTTGCACCGCGAAGCCGGTGACGCCCGACACCAGTCTTGATGCCTTCATGATGTTTTCGGTCTTAACGCCGGAGGTGAACGGCATAACATCGGAACGGGTCTTGAGCGCCATGACGATTTCTTCCATGGCGGCGTTGCCGGCGCGTTCGCCCAACCCATTGACGGTGCATTCCACCTGCCGCGCACCGGCCTTGACGGCGGCGAGCGAGTTGGCCACGGCCAGGCCCAGATCGTTATGGCAATGGACTGAGACCACCGCTTTATCGATGTTGGGCACGCGATCGAACAGCATTTCGATCAAGCCGGTAAATTCCTCGGGAACGGTATAGCCAACCGTATCGGGAATATTGACGGTGCCGGCGCCGGCGTCGATGGCCGCTTCGACGCACCGGCAGAGAAAATCGTGCTCGGTTCGGGTGGCGTCCTCCGCCGACCATTCGACATCGTCCGTATAGCTACGGGCACGGGTAACGCTTTCGATCACCTGGGCCAGCACTTCGTCCGGTTCCAACTGCAATTTGAATTCCATATGCAGCGGGCTGGTGGCGATGAACGTGTGAATGCGCGGAGATTTCGCCGGTTTCACGGCTTCGGCGCAGCGGTCAATGTCGATCTTGGTGGCGCGGGCGAGACCGCAAACGGTCGAATTTTTGACTATCTTGGCGATTTCGTTAACGGCTTCGAAGTCGCCATCCGATGCAATCGGAAATCCCGCCTCGATGACGTCCACGCCCATGCCTTCGAGAACCTCGGCAATGCGAAGTTTCTCATCCAGATTCATGGACGCGCCGGGCGATTGCTCACCGTCACGCAAGGTGGTGTCGAATATGACGATTTGGTTTTTTTCAGAGCGGGCGCTCATTGAATTAATCCTTCCTTCAACTAGGTGGTACGCAAATTAAGTGTTGTACGCATCCCTTGAACGCCGATCGTTTGGCAACATTGCCGCGGCGGGCGTTCAAGGGCACCTAAGTCGAAGGTCCCCAGCCAGGATAAGCAGATGTTCAATCGAAAACGCGGGCGCACGACCGCGATCCAAGGGGCCTGCCCCTTGACCGGTGGCTACGGCGATCATCGCCGGATAGGCGCTCTGTTCAGCCATTCGCTTCGCTTTCGCTTGGTAACGGGTTCTCATAACACGATTATTTGGAAAGATTAAAGAACAAAATGACAATTTAAGGCTTAACCAACTGAAAAACAAATGAGTTGCGGGACACCTGCCATCGCCTCGGGGACCTTTTTCAGCCATGAATGAGGAATTGAAAGGGTTCGAAGACTTAAAAGCGTGTGGCGAGTAATAAGGTCTGCTAATGACGTTGGCGGCGTGATTAAGGCGGGCACCGCCATTGGGAGAAAAACGTGGAATCCCTGACTGACTTATTATTGACCGGAACGGACCTGGAGTCCTGGTCCTTTGTCCTGTTGTGTGGGGTATCCTTTCTCGGCGCCTTTATCACCGTGGCCCTGGGTCTCGGCGGCGGCATCCTGGTGCTGGCGACAATGGCGTTGGTCCTGACCCCGACGGTGCTAATCCCGGTTCACGGCGTCGTCCAGTTGGGTTCCAACATGGGACGCTTCGTCTTGCTGGCCCGTCATTCGTTTTTCGAAATCCTTCCGGCATTTCTGATCGGCACCTTGTTGGGCGCAGTCATCGGCGGCCATCTGGTTTTCGCCCTTCCCATCCCCCTGCTGCAATTAATCCTGGCGCTGTTCATCTTGTATTCCACCTGGGCGCCGCGGTTTAAGGCTTCCAATCCGCGCAAAAAAACTTTTTTCAGCGTAGGCGTGGCTAGCACCATCGCCACCATGTTCATCGGCGCCACGGGGCCGCTAGTCATGCCATTCGCTGCCGCCTCCAGTCCTGTACGCCAACGGGTGGTCGCCACCCACGCGATGCTGATGACGGTCCAGCACGGACTCAAGCTGGTCACCTTCGGTGTTCTGGGGTTCGCTTTCGGCCCCTATATCCCGCTATTGGCCGGCTTGCTCGCCTTCGGTTTCGTCGGCACCTACCTCGGCAAACTCGCATTAAACAAGCTTCCAGAGAAGGCCTTCCGGATCAGCCTCAAAACCATTTTGACTTTTATGTCCATTTACCTTCTCTACGAAGCCGCGACGGCACCCATGGGCTGATTGATCATTAAAAGCGGCCTTCGCCTCGTGCTTTAAACGGGGAAAACCGTTCGTTCCGGCGGGAATTTCACCATTACGGTTGTACCCTTGCCGACTTCGCTTTCGATTTCCAGGGTGCCGCCGTGCGCTTCGGCAAGCGACTTGGTCAGATAAAGGCCAAGCCCAGTTCCCTCATGGGAGTGGGCCACCGTGCTTCAAACCTGCTCAAAGGGCTGCAAGACCCGTCGCAAGTCCTTGGCCGAAATCCCGACACCCGTATCAATGACTTGCCACTTCATCGCGTTGGAGGCATCGACGCTGGCTAATACCTTGATCTGACCCTTCGGGGGTGTGAATTTATCGCGTTGGTCAATAGATTAAGTAAAATCTGTTTCAAGCGCAGACCGTCGCCTCTCAGGTACGGGGCATTTTCCGAAATTTCCAGGTCCATGGTGACTTCTCCCTTAACGGCACGATTGGCTACGATTTTCGCGCTGGCCTGAAAGATGTCGTGGACATTGACGTCCGTATCCTCGAATTCCATTTCGCCGGCCTCGATCTTTGCAATGTCGAGGATGTCATTGACCAGATTGAGAAGGTGCATGCCGGAATCCTGGACCGCCCCGACATACTCCCGGTAATGATCATCGCCCAGGGGGCCGAAAGTCTCCACCTCCATGGCAGACGAAAAGCCGATTACCGAATTCAGCGGAGTCCTCAATTCGTGACTCATGTTGGCCATAAACTCCGATTTAGCCCTGCTGGCCTGTTCTGCGACTTCCTTGGCCTCTTTCAGCGCGATCTGAGTGGCTTGAATTTCGGTCAGGTTGTTGCCTAGGGTTGTTGTAATGAGTTGCGTTTTTCGGAAGAAAACGAAGGCAATCGCCAAAGGCGGCAACGGCGGCGGCAACGGCGGCGGCAATAGCGGAAGTGGCGCCGGCGCCTTCTAGAATCCCTCATTCCTATCAAAACTCAAAATAAAAAGGCGGGGTCTCCCCCGCCTTTTTGCCGTTTCGGGTGATCGAAAGACGATCTAGTTCTTGGTTTTGTCGACCAAGGCGTTCTCGGTGATCCAGGGCATCATGTCCCGAAGCCGCTGGCCGACTTCTTCGATGCCATGTTCGGCCGCCAGGCGGCGCTGGGCCTTAAAGCTGGGCTGACCGGCGACGCATTCGGTCATCCACTCCTTGACGAAGCGGCCCGACTGGATGTCGGCCAAAATACCCTGCATGCGTTCCTTGACGCTGTCGTCGATCACCCGGGGCCCGGACAGGTAATCGCCGAACTCTGCCGTGTTGGAGATCGAATAGCGCATGTTGGCAATGCCGCCCTCGTATATCAGGTCAACGATCAACTTAACCTCGTGGACGCATTCGAAATACGCCATTTCCGGCGCGTACCCGGCTTCCACTAGGGTCTCGTAACCGGCCTGGATCAACGACGTCAGGCCGCCGCACAGCACCGATTGTTCACCGAACAAATCGGTTTCGCATTCCTCGCGGAAGGTGGTGCCGATGATCCCGGCCCGGCCGCCGCCGATCGCCGACGCGTAGGCCAGGCCGATATCGTGGGCGTTGCCGGTGGCGTCCTGGTCAACCGCCAACAGACACGGCACGCCGGCACCGCGCTGGTATTCGGAACGCACCGTATGGCCGGGGCCCTTGGGGGCGACCATGAAGATATCCAAGTCGGCGCGGGGTTCGATCAATTGGAAGTGGACCGCCAGCCCGTGGGCAAATGCCAGGGCCGCGCCTTTCTTCATGTTGTCTTTGAGGTCGGCTTGATAAATCTGAGCTTGGCCTTCATCGGGGCTGAGCATCATCACCACGTCAGCCCATTTGGCGGCTTCGGCATTGGTCATGACTTTCAGCTTTTCGGCTTTTGCCTTCTTGGCGCTGGGCGACCCCGCCCGCAGCGCAACGACAACGTTCTTGACGCCTGAATCCCGCAGGTTCAACGCATGGGCGTGTCCCTGGGAGCCGTAACCGATAACGGCAATTTTCTTGTTCTTAATCAGGCCGACATCGGCATCTCGATCATAATAAACCTGCATAACGGTTTCCTCTCGTTCAATTCTTTTCGTCTTCAAGCGACCCAACGCCACGGGCAATGGCGACGACGCCGGTCCTCGACACATCGACCAGCCCCAAGGGCTTCATAAGATCAACAAAGGCATTCAATTTGCCGGTGTCGCCGATGATTTCAAACACGAATGACTCATTCGTGCTGTCTAACACCCGCGCCCGGAAGATATCCGCGATTCTCAGGGACTCAACCCTTTTTTCACCGGTTCCGGAAACTTTTACCAAGGCCAGTTCGCGTTCCACTGAGGGTCCATCAATGGTTAGGTCGCTGACCTTGTGGACGGGAATCAGTCGTTCCAACTGGGCCTTGATCTGGGCGATGATCATCGGCGTGCCCGAGGTGACGATGGTGATCCGGGAAAGATTTTCATCATGGCTGATTTCGGCCACGGTCAGGCTTTCGATGTTATAGCCGCGCCCGGAAAACAAGCCGATGACACGGGCCAATACCCCCGGTTCGTTATCGACGAGGACGGCGATGGTATGAAAATTTATGGTTTCTTCCACAGGCATCACGATTTCATATCCCAGGTTAGTGCGGGGTCCGGCCTTACACCAAAACCATGCCTTCTTCGGAGATCGGCTTATCGGCTTCGTCTTCGGGGCCAAGCAGCATGACATTGTGGGCATTTCCCGACGGAATCATCGGAAAACAGTTTTCCATCGGATCGACGCGTACATCGGCGATTACCGCATTATCGGTTTTAAGCATTTCATCGATCATGCCGTCCAAATCTTCGGGCTTTTCGCATTTAAGGCCGACGGCGCCGAAGCTTTCGGCCAGCATTTGAAAATCGGGCAGGCTATCCATATAGCATTCGGCGTAGCGCCCACCATGCAGCAATTCCTGCCACTGGCGGATCATCCCCATGTACAGGTTGTTGAGGATGAAAACCTTCACCGGCAGGCGGTATTGGGAGATGGTCGACATCTCCTGAATGTTCATCAGGATCGACGACTCGCCGGCGATGTCGATCACCAGGGCATCGGGGTGCGCCACCTGCACCCCAAGGGCCGCCGGCATGCCGTAGCCCATGGTGCCGAGGCCGCCGGAGGTCAGCCAATGGTTGGGTTTCTCGAAACCGTAGAACTGCGCCGCCCACATCTGATGCTGGCCGACTTCGGTGGTGATAAACACGTCATCAAGATTTTTGGTCGCCTCATAAAGACGCTGGATAGCGTACTGAGGCTTGATGACCTTGCCTTTCTGAACGAATTTCAAGCAGTCCTTGGCGCGCCATTCGTCTATCTGTTTCCACCATGCCTTCAGCGCCTTCTGATCGGGCTTGGCCCGACTCGTTTCCCAGACCTTGATCATGTCTTCCAGCACTTGGCCGACATCGCCGACGATGGGCACATCAACGGTGACATTCTTATTGATGGATGACGGGTCGATGTCGATATGGATTTTTTTCGAATTCGGGGAAAATTCGCTGAGCAGGCCGGTGATGCGGTCGTCGAAACGCGCACCGACGCACACCATGACATCGCATTCATGCATCGCCAGGTTCGCTTCATAGGTGCCGTGCATGCCCAGCATGCCGAGGAACTGCGGGTCCGAAGCCGGATAGGCGCCGAGCCCCATCAGCGTCAACGTACATGGATAACCGGTGGAGCGCACCAACGTGGTCAACAGCTCCGATGCCTTGGGGCCTGAATTGATGATGCCGCCGCCGCAATAAAAAATCGGTTTCTTGGCCTTGGCCATCAACGCCACGGCCTTTTTGATCTCCTTGGGATCGCCCTTGAGACGCGGCGCGTAGCTTTTGCGCTTGACCTTTTCCGGCGGCAGGTAGGTGCCGAACCCCATGGACACGTCCTTGGGCAGGTCGATGACGACCGGGCCGGGACGGCCGGATGCGGCAACGTAAAAGGCTTCATGGATGACCCGGGCAAGGTCGTTAACGTCCTTAACCAGGTAATTGTGTTTGGTGCACGGTCGCGTGATGCCGGTGGTGTCGGCCTCTTGAAATGCATCGTTGCCAATCAGGTGCGTCGGCACCTGGCCGGTGATGCAGACCAGCGGGATGCTATCCATCAGCGCATCGGTCAGGCCGGTCACCGCATTGGTAGCGCCGGGGCCGGACGTCACCAGGACCACCCCGACCTTGCCGGTGGAGCGGGCGTATCCTTCGGCGGCGTGGACGGCGCCGCCTTCCTGGCGGACCAGAATGTGTTGAATGGCATTCTGTTGGTGCATGGCATCATACAACGGCAGTACAGCGCCGCCCGGATAGCCAAAAATTTTAGTGACGCCCTGATCCTTCAGGGCCTGCATCAGAATTTCGGAACCTTGCATCTGATTGTCCGCCATCGTCTTGGTCCTTTTGGTAATAGCCATATGCGTTGCCTTCGGCGCGCCCAACTTTCCCCGGGCACGAATCAAGGGACGGCAACCTAATGGTTCGATTCCCCGAGGTCAACCAGGGAAATCATAAAACGTAATAAACGAAAAGATTTTTATCAAAAAACTTATCTATTATTACATAAAAATCAATAAAATAGATAATAATGGCGATATTAAACCGTCATTTTTTTCCCGCAATGGCAAAGCCTGTTTGACACAGCTAAAAATGGATGGCAGAATTATCCGAAATTGGGCTACCCAGTTATTCTAATAAAAGGCTATCGCCATGGCAAAGCCGTCCTCCCCGACCCCATCCTCTGATGCTTTCACGCCGATCCGCAACGTACGGCTTTACGAAACCATCATCGAACAGATTGCCGCCCTGGTCGAGGATGGCCAGTTGCACAGCGGCGACCGCTTCCCGACGGAACGCCAGCTTCAGGAAAAGTGGCGGGTCAGCCGCCCGGTGCTGCGCGAAGCCTTCCGGGCGCTGGAGATGCAGGGCATCGTCGAATCCCGGCCCGGCGGCGGCCGCTACCTGAGGGCCGAACGCATTCCCCACCCGGACGAATTTCGCAGTTTGCGGTTATCTTCGGACCGGGAAACCCTGCTCCAAATCTGGCAGGCCCGCGAAACGGTCGAGGTCAAGGCGGCGGGACTGGCGGCGGCCAATGCGTCGCGCGCCCAATTGGCGGCGATCGGCCGTCCACTGAGGATGCTGGAGACCATGACGCCCGACGCCTACCGCAGGGGTGACGTCAACCATGACTTCCATACCGCCGTCGCCCGGGCGTCGGGAAACCCGGTGCTGGAACAGGTGATCCTGGACCTGTTGGGCCGTTTCAACGAGGCCGGGTTCAAGGACCTGCCGCCGGCGAAGGATTGGGACGGCCTACAGGCCGATCACCAGCCGATTTATGACGCCATCG
Organism: Alphaproteobacteria bacterium MarineAlpha3_Bin2; assembly: GCA_002938315.1. Lineage (GTDB taxonomy): Bacteria > Pseudomonadota > Alphaproteobacteria > Rhodospirillales > Casp-alpha2 > Casp-alpha2. The sequence continues at coordinate 14,699 of PTLL01000034.1, forward strand.
CCTCGGGCGATCCCAAGGCGGCAGCAAACGCCATGACCAACCACTTCAAAACCCTCCACGAAACGCTGGAAGATTAATCGGGCAATACGCTAGGCGCAAAGGCGTTACGCATCCACGTACTCGTAGGGATAATACCAGGCGAGGTCTTCGGATCCCTCCATATTGATCCGATCGACTTCGCACTTGGAGAGAATTTTGGTCACCCCATCCGGATTGTCCATGATCGGGAGGCGAAGGTTAATTTTGTGGGCGACCGAACCGAAATCGGGTCTTTCAATGGTCGCTAAAAAAAGTTTAGGACAACGGCCTTCGATTACGGCATCAAGTTGTTTATTGCGAACCTGATGAGATGCAATGATCGGATGCTCTGACATGCGAACTCCCGTCCGGTCGAGTCCGAATAATTTTGTCAACCCGACGCCCCAATACCGGTAATAAAATTCCTCGCCGCCATCCAGGACATCCACAACCGACGTCGTACTCAACAACGGCCATGGAATTTTCATGAAATTCACATCATGCCACATTGGGGCCGGCCGCTCGGCGCGCCAATCATTCCAGATCTCCAACATCTGGATCATTTCGGGCACTTCCAGGGATTCAATCGGCAGTTCCGCCACCCTGGTGGCATGAACTTTTTGTTCAGGCATCTATTTCTTTCTGCATATAATAATATGCAGAATAGCAGCAGAAGCGTGTTCTGGCTAGGAGGACAAATCCGGCTTATCTCCCGGCACCGGGTATTCGCCTCCCACGGCGGCGTCGTCGAGGGGGAACGCATGCTCGTCGGCTATATCCACAAGCCCAAGGGCACCGGGGCGAGAATGCACACGCACCCTAACGAACAATTCAATTTCGTCCTCAAGGGGACGCTCCATGGCAGCGTCGACGGCCATGATTTTGTCGCGCCCCAAGGGACGCTGATCTACATTCCCGCCGACACCCCCCATACAATTTCCGCCACCCAGGAGGAGGACGTAATCTTTCTGGCTATCAAGGACCTCTCCCACGGCATCATCGGCACGGCCGTGGACGGCACCATGGATGGGGCCCTCTATGATCCTGGTTTCGAGCCTGGCGCTACAAAGGCGTAAATTAGCCCGCTTCCAAAAAGACTCTGATGGCGGTGGCCACCTGATCCCGGTGGGCGGGGCGGTAAAAGTCCTCGATCACGTGATCGGCGTTCACCTGATTGCGCAGCCAGGTTAATTGCCGCTTGGCAAAATTGCGGGTCGCCTGCTTGGCGGTGTCGGCGGCTTCATCCAAGCTGATCTCGCCGTTCACCTGGCGGCCCAGTTCGGGCACGCCCAGGGCCTTCATCGCCGGCAGGCTGGCGTCCAGACCCAATGCCATTAGCGCTTTCACCTCATCGATGGCGCCGTTTTCCAACATCGCCTCAAACCGCGCCTCGCAAGCGGCATAAAGGTCTTCGCGGCCTGGCACCAATGCAATAGTCAGGAACCGGGCTTTCAACGACGGGCCCTTTCCCTCCTCCTGCCAATGGGCCAGCGATTTACCGGTGGCCCGGACCACCGCCATGGCGCGGGTCAGGCGTTGGCTATCGCCGGCAGGCAGGCGTTCGGCGGCATCCCCGTCCAGTTTCGCCAATTCCTCTCGGAACGCTTCGCCGCCCAGTTCATCGTAGAGAGCCCGCACCTCATCGTTGATTGCGTCGGGAATTTCAGGAATTGCCGCCAGTCCTTCGACCAAGGCCCTGATGTACATGCCGGTACCGCCAACGATCAACGGCAGCCGCCCTTCCTTCCAGGCGGTTTCTATCTCGGCTTCGGCCAACGTCAGCCACCGCCCGACGGAGCAGATTTCAGAGGCCGGTAATACCCCAAACAACTTATGCGGCGCCCGGGCTTCCTCATCGTCGCCGGGCCTGGCGGTCAGGACCCGCAGTTCCCGATACACCTGCATGCTGTCGGCATTGATAACGGTACCGTTGAATTCGGCCGCGATATCCAATGCCAACGCCGTTTTTCCACTGGCCGTGGGCCCGGCGATAATGACAACGGGATTAACATCCATCACGGCATCCGCCTCAACGATTCAAGGAATAATAAATTTTTCTGTTTACAAACTATGTCCTTCGTTTATATTTAACCAAATGGTTAAATATAATGAAACCGCCTTGGACGCCACTTTCCACGCCCTCGCCGATCCGACCCGACGCGCCATATTGGCACGGCTGTCGTTGGGCCAGGCGTCGGTGGGCGAACTGGCGGACCCTTTTGAGATATCACTGCCGGCCGTTTCCAAACACCTGAAGGTCCTCGAAGGCGCCGATTTAATCACGCGCCACCGCGATGGGCGGGTGTCACGCATGGAATTCAACCCCGACGCCATGATGGGCGCCGTGGACTGGATCACCCATTACAAGAAATTCTGGGAAAGCCAATTGGACAGGCTGGCCCGCTACCTGGATGAAACCAAACCAACAGGAGAGGATACCAATGCCACAAACACAAAAGACTGATGCGGTTGATCAGAACCCGGTGCTGCGCATCACACGAAACTTCAACGCCCCGCCGAAACGGGTATATGCCGCCTTCACCAACCCCGGCGATTTAGAAAAATGGTTCGGACCGGAAGGTGTAAACTGCATCGTCCACGAAATCGATCCGCGCCCCCGCGGCGCCTTAAAGAAAGCGCCCGAACAGGCCCAGCCCTTGTCGAAGGGAAACCGGCGGCATAGGGTTTGGCATGGAAACCGTCCTGACCCTCATCGCCCCTGAAGGCAGCCTTGATGATGTCTTTATCGCCGCGGCGACGGAGGCCCTTAACCGTCTTGGCGCCAAGACGTCCCCACCCGATTGGCTTTCACCCGGTGAGGCCTGCGACATTCCCTGTCAGGGATTGGCGTCCGAGGACGTGACACAGGCCGTGCGTGATGCGTTAACGCACGCGCCGGTGGATCATTGCTATGGGCCGTCAGAAGGGCGGCGCAAAAAGATTCTTGTCGCTGACATGGATTCCACCATCATTTCGTCCGAAACCCTGGACGAATTGGCGGCCCTGGCCGGCAAAGGCGAAGAAATCGCCGCCATCACCACGCGGTCTATGTTAGGCAAGATCGACTTTCATGATGCACTGCGGGAACGGCTGGCGATCCTGAAGGGGATGCCGGAAACATTGATTGAAGAAACCTTGACGGGGGTTACGCTCACCCCCGGCGCCGAAACCCTGGTTCGGACTATGGCCGCCCAAGGCGCCCACACCGCCCTGGTGTCAGGCGGGTTTACGCCTTTCACCGAAGCCGTGGCTGAGAGGACCGGATTCCATGAAAATTTCGCCAACCGATTCGATTTCAAGGACGGACGCCTCAGCGGACATACCGTCCCGCCCATCCTCGGTCCCGAAGCCAAGCTGGAAACGCTGAAGCGGCTCGCCGGTGAACGAAACATCCCAATCACAGAAACCCTTGCCATCGGCGACGGCGCCAACGACGTGCCGATGATCCAGGCCGCCGGGCTTGGCATTGCCCACCGGGGCAAGCCCGTCACCCGGGAGCCGGCAGACGCCCGCATTGATCACACCGACCTGACGGCGGCCTTATTCATGCAGGGATACCGGCGGGAAGATTTCGCCGGTGGTTAGGATTAGGGTTTAAAGCAAATCCCGAGCAAATGGACCCATTTGCGACGACGAATTTGCGGTTATATAAAAGCCTAGCTCTTGTCGATACGGATGGCGACGAAACGCAAGCCCCTCTGGCCTTCTAACAACAGTAATACGGATTTGCGTCCGGCCTTTTCAGCCTCGGCCACTTTTTCCGCCACATCAGAGGGACCGCTGGCCTCTTGCTGGCTGATTTCAACGATCACATCACCGGGACGGATGCCCTTTTCGGCGGCCGGTCCATCGGCTTCGACTTTGATCACGATGACGCCCTTGGCATCCTTGTCGAGAGAGTACTTATCCCTGAGGCCTGGCGTGATGGAAGAAAGCTTGAGGCCCAATTTCTTAACTAAGCTTTCCTTGCCTTTCTGCTTGTCGCCGGTTGTCCGGGAGGCGACTTCGGTGGCATCATCAAGCTCTTCGACCTTGGCTTCTAAGAAAATCATCTTGTTGTTTCGCCAGATTTCGATGGAAACCGATTTGCCAACTTCGGTATCGGCGACAATCCGTGGCAGGCTACGCATCTTATCAACCTTCTTGCCATTGAATTTCAGGATCACGTCACCGGGTTGAACCTTGGCCTTTTCCGCCGGGCCGTCTGTAATCACATTGGCGACCAGGGCGCCTGCGGGGTTCTTAAGACCGAGAGTCTCGGCGATTTCTTCCGTCACCGTCTGAATATTGACACCCAACCAGCCACGCTTAACCTCTCCGTGTTTGATCAATTGGCTGATCACCGATTCAGCGACGGAAGACGGAATCGCGAAGCCGATACCGACGCTGCCGCCCGACGGCGAGAAGATGGCGGTGTTGATGCCGATCACTTGGCCCTTCAGGTTGAACATCGGGCCGCCCGAATTGCCCCGGTTGATGGAGGCGTCGGTCTGGATGAAATCATCGTAGGGACCGGAATTGATGTCGCGGCCGCGCGCGGAAATGATGCCGGCGGTCACCGTGCCGCCGAGGCCGAAGGGGTTGCCGATCGCCATGATCCAATCGCCGACCCTGGCAACAGTAGAATCGCCGAATTTTACCGCCGTCAGCTTGCCATTCTTCGACTTAACCTTGAGGACCGCAAGATCGGTCTTCGGGTCGCGGCCGACCAGTTCCGCTTTCAGTCGCGTGTTATCATGCAGAATGACGGTGATTTCATCGGCGTCCTGAATGACGTGATTGTTGGTCACCACGTAGTTTCCGTCGCGGATGATGAACCCGGACCCCAACGACGTCGCCTTGCGGGACCGTCCTTGGGGTTGATTACGGTCAAAGAAATCCTTGAAAAAATCCTCAAACGGCGATCCCGGCGGCAATTTCGGAAGTTCCATGCCACTACGGCCTTCGATTACCTGGGTGGTCGAAATATTGACCACAGACGGCAACAACTGGGCGGCCAGATCGGCAAAGCTTTCAGGCGCGGTCTTGGCCTGGGCCAAGCCGGAAGCCATCAACAAGCTCAGCATCAGCAGCGTGGCCAACAACCAATTGGGCCTGGACGGGACCCTGGACAATGCGGGGACGAGGTTCTTCATATCGTATCTATTCCTTAATGATGCAGGCGGCGCATGGCACCTTTGCCTGCGATTTAATCCTTTCGGTGCGCCAATTCAAGCGCGTCAGCCTTTACTTAATGCCCAATAATTATGGTCGAACAATGGCCGCTCTTGGGCAATTCATTGGCATCGTTCACAGCCGCGTTATCCCTGCACAAGCCAGAGAATAATAACCCCGGCCACCGCCGCCCCGATTCCGGCACCCCGGATGCTGCCCGTCGGTTGAACCATGACCATGGCCATCATTCTTTTCATGGCCTCGGGGAACAGGGCATAAATGATCCCCTCGATGGCGATGGCCAGGCCCAGGGCTGCCCAAAGGACATTAATCGGGTCGTCCATAAACCCCTCCGATCCCCAAAAATCCGGGCCGCGCTACTTCCTTGGCTTGGTGCCGAAGAAGCGGAAAAACTCGGAATCCGGGCTCAACACCATGGTTGTGCCTTCGCCCAAGGCCTCGCCATAGGCTTCCATGGACCGGTAAAAATCGAAGAATTCGGGATCCTTGCCGAAGGCGTCGCCTAAAATCTGGTTGCGTTTACCTTCGCCCTGGCCGCGCAGGATTTCCGACTGGCGTTGGGCTTCGGCGATGATGATGGTTCGCTCCTTGTCGGCCAGCGCCTGAATTTTCAGCTTCTGCTCCTCGCCCTCGGCGCGAAGCTGGGCCGCATCGGCGACGCGGTCGGACCGCATCCGGTTATAAACCGATTGCGCCGTTTCCTCGGGCAGGTCGGTGCGGCCGATGCGGACATCGATGACCTCGGTGCCGAATTCGGCGGCCTGCGCTTTCATTTGACTGGAGATGACGCCCATCACCTGGGCCCGTTTTTCGGTCAGCATATCGCCCAAAAGGATTTTGCCGATCTCGGCGCGAATGGCGGCGTTGAGCCGGTTGCCGAAGACCTGGCGGAAGTTGGCGTCCGAACCCGCCCTTTTACGGAATTCCAACGGGTCGACGATCTTGTACCGCGCGAAGGCATCGACGTTGATGCGCTTCTGGTCGAACAGGATCACTTCCTGCACCGGCGGGTCCAAATCCAAAATTCGCCGGTCATAATATTCGACGTTCTGGACGAACGGCAATTTGAATTGCAGGCCGGGGGTCGGGATCGTCCTGATCGGGTTGCCGAATTGCAGGATCAACGCCTGTTGCGTCTGATGCACCGTAAACATCGAGCTGTAAGCGATGACGCCAATGACGATCAGCACCAGGCCCAAGATAACGGGAACTGTTTTTTTCATTAGTTTGCCCCTCCCTGGCGTTTCCGAAGTTCCGGCAACGGCAGATACGGCACCACGCCGGTGCCCCCCGCGCCCTTGTCGATAATCACCTTGTCGGCGCTCTTTAGAATCTGCTGCATGCGCTCCAGGAACAGCCGCCTTGTGGTCACGTCCTTGTTGTCCTTGTAGGTATTGTACACCGATAAAAAGCGCTGCGCCTCACCATCGGCCTCCTTCACGACTTTTTCCTTATACGCCGCCGCCGCCTGGATGATGGTCTGGGCCTGGCCCTTTGCCTTGGGAACGATATCGTTTTTGTAGGCCGCCGCCTCGTTGATGGAGCGTTCCTGGTCTTGCCGCGCGCGTTGCACGTCGTGGAAGGCGTCAATGACTTCGCCCGGCGGATCGGCTTTCTGAAGCTGGACTTCGGCGATGGCAACACCGGTGCCGTAATCATCAAGAATTT
>PTLL01000035.1 GCA_002938315.1 Alphaproteobacteria bacterium MarineAlpha3_Bin2
GACCTGTCCGCTAATGAGACCAAACGTGCGTGCGTACTCCCATCAAGGCCACGGCCCGCGTGCCGATCAAACAGGCCGGATACATATCAGCGACTTCCGGTATCCAGCAAATTCTCTCTTGCAAACAGCAGCCGGTCCATACATTTGGGTCATAAGCAGTCTCTTTACGAAAACCCTAAAAATGTCCGCTTTCGGGGGTAAATCGGACATGTATTTCAGGCTCCCCCCTATCCCTTATCGCGCAACAGGCGCGCTTTTTGGCGTTGCCAGTCGCGTTTTTTATCGTCCTGGCGCTTGTCGCGGCTCTGCTTGCCCTGGGCCAGGGCCAGTTCAACCTTGGCGATGCCGCGGTCGTTGAAATAGATACTCAGCGGCACCAGGGTCATGCCCTTGCGGTTGATGGCGGCCAGCAGTTTGGCGATTTCGCGCTTGTGTAAAAGGAGTTTACGCGGCCCCCGGGGCGCGTGGATGGCGATGCCGGCGGATTGATATTCCGGAATGAATGCGTTGACCAGATACAGGCCGCCATCCTGTTCAGACGCGTAGGCCTCGCCGATGGAGGCGCGCCCGGCGCGCAACGACTTGACCTCGGTGCCGAGCAGCATGATCCCGGCCTCGAAGGTTTCAATGATCGCATAATCACGGCGGGCTTTGCGGTTTTGGGCAATGGCCGCGCCGGGCTTGCGCTTCTTCTTGGTGGCCATCTGCCGTCCGGGCGGGCTTAGTTCAAAAGCCCGGCGCCGACCATCGCCTCTTTCACGACGTCCTTGCTGTTCTCGGTGATCGCGCAGATCGGCAGACGGGTATCCGCATTGCATTTGCCAAGCAGTTGGGCGGCGTATTTGACAGGGCCCGGGCTGGTCTCGCAGAACATCGACATATGTAACGGGATCAGCCGGTCCTGCATTTCCATGACCGCGGTCATGTCACCGTCGCGCCAGGATTTGTGCAGGCTCGCGCACAGGCCGGGCGCGATATTGGCGGTCACCGAAATGCAGCCGACCCCGCCGCCGGCCAGGAACGGCACGATGGTCGCGTCCTCGCCCGAAAGCTGGCAAAAATCCGGGCCAATGGCCAGCTTGGTCAGCATCGGCCGGGCCAGGTCAGATGTGGCGTCCTTGACGCCGACGATGTTCGGCAATTCCGCCAGCCGCGCCATGGTGTCGACCGACATATCAACGATGCTGCGGCCGGGAATGTTGTATATTAGGATCGGCAGATCGACGGCGTCGTTGATCGCCTTGTAATGCTGGTACAGGCCTTCTTGGGTCGGTTTGTTGTAATACGGCGTCACCACCAACCCGGCGGTCGCGCCGGCGTCTTTGGCGTGGCGGGTCAGTTCGATGGCTTCTTCGGTGGAATTGGACCCGGTGCCGGCGATCACCGGAACCCTTCCGTTTACCACCTCGATACATAGTTCCGTCACCCGCATGTGTTCCGCATGGGTGAGCGTCGGCGATTCGCCGGTCGTACCACACGGGATCACCGCTTCGGTTCCCTCATCGATTTGCCAATCGACGAAGGACTGAAAAGCGTCTTCGTCGACGCTTCCATCCTTGAACGGCGTGATCAGGGCGGTCATGGACCCCTGAAACATGGTTGTCTCCCTTGAAATGGCCTTAACGAGCGGCGAACATACTCTCAATACCGGCTTGGCGGCAAGGGCGGGGTATCTTGGTTTAGGGTCAATACGCCGATGAGAGGTAGAACCGTTGAGTATTCCTAGGACGTGCAAGCTGTTGGCCAGGGCCGTGATTGCCCTGACGGTGGCCTTCGGCGTCACCTTTGTCTCCCCCGCCTTCCCAGCTAAGGCCGAGTCGTTGACGGCTAAGGAGGCCGGCAAACTTAGAATGGGGCTTGAGGCCATCGACAAAGGAAATATCCGAAAGGCCCGCGCCACTACTAAAATCCTTACATCCTCCCTGGCCCGGAAAATTCTGACATGGGGTCGCCTACGCCAACCCGACCCCAATGCCAGTTTTACTGAAATCGCGGCGTTCATGACCGCCAACCCGGATTGGCCCGACCAGAAAAAGTTGCAACGCCGTGCCGAAGAAGCAATCACCGATAAAACCCCAGCCGTCGCGGTGCTGACTTGGTTCCGGGAGCGTCAGCCCCTTTCGGGCGACGGTAAGGCCCGTTTCGGCGAAGCTTTACTGGCCTCTGGCCTGACCCAGGAAGGCCAGGCGGCGATCCGGGATGCCTGGATCAAAGGCAATTTTACCAAAAACCGGGAACGGGCCTTTTACAAACGCCACCGCCGTTTATTGAGCGGCGCCGATCACCGCCAACGGCTCGACCGTTTGCAATGGGAAGGCAAATACTGGCCGGTCCGGAGAATGCTGTGGAAGGTGCCGCCGGATTACCGGGCGCTGGGCGTGGCCAGACAGTTTCTCCGTTACCGGCGCGGCAATGTCGATACTGCCATCGCCAAGGTTTCGGACGCCTTGATCAATGACCCGGGGCTAATCTACGAACGGCTTCGTTGGCGTCGGCGCAAGGGCAAGTATGCCTCCGCCCGGAAAATTCTCGATAATCCTCCCGATGACCTTGTGCGGCCTAATTTCTGGTGGAAGGAACGGTTCCTGGTCGCCAGGCATACCCTGCGGGAAGGGCGGATCACGGATGCCTACCGCATCACCAAGGAACACGGTCTTGAGGGCCACGGCGATTGGGTCTCCGGCTATGCCGAGGCCGAGTGGCTGGCGGGGTGGATCGCACTGCGTTTTCTCGAAGATGCGGCGGTCGCCAAGGGTCATTTCGAAAATATGTATAACGCCGTCAAATATCCGGTCAGTCGGGCGCGTGGCGCGTATTGGACGGCCCGGGCGCGGGAAGCCCTGGATGATCATGACGGCGCCGAAACCTGGTACCGCTTGGCCGCCCGCCATCCGACCACCTATTACGGCCAATTGGCGCTTGCCCGCACCCATCCCGGCGCCAGCCTGGAACTCTTGGCCCAACCCGAAACGGACGACAAGGAACGTCAGGCCTTTAAAGCCCTTGAACTGGTCCTAGCGGTCGAGGCCCTGGGTGACGCCAAAGCCGGGGACTGGCTTCGCCCTTTCATTTTGCGCCTCGACACCATGGCGGGGACGCCGGACCGGCGTTTGTTGACGTCGGCACTGGCGCGGGCGAACGGGCGGCCGGACCTGGCCGTCCTGATCGCCAAGCGCATCGCTCGTGACAACGGCACGTTTTCAGGGGCGGCCTTTCCGGAACTCGACCCGCCGCCGCTTCGCATCAGGGGCGCCGGGCCCCGCGTGGAGGAGCCATTGATATTGGCCGTGATACGCCAGGAAAGCGCCTTTAACATTAAAGCCAAAAGCCACGCCAACGCCCATGGCTTGATGCAGTTAATGCCGCGCACCGCCCTGAAGGTCGCGAAAAGCCTTCGGTTGCCGTATTCCCGGCGGCGCCTCGTCACCGACGCCGTTTACAACCTGACCCTGGGCCAAGCCTATCTTGCGGGTTTACTGAAAAAATATAAGGGGTCTTATGTCTTGGCCCTGGCGGCCTATAACGCCGGTCCCTCCCGGGTCAGCAGATGGCTGCGCAGGAATGGCGATCTTAGGAAAAAGGATGTCGATTCCATCGATTGGGTAGAACGCATACCCATTGGGGAAACCCGGAACTATGTTCAACGGGTTCTGGAAAATCTGCAGGTATACCGGCGGCGCTTGGGAAAAGAGGGCGCAGCCCTGCGGCTCGAATCCGACCTGCATCAATAACCCGTGAAGGATATTGACCGTATCGGCGGTGAAGAGCATAAATCTTTTATAGAAAAAGGGAGGGGAGCCAAATATGGCCGCCAAAATTGAGGATATCGGCGCCTGCGTATTTGACGCCTATGGAACCTTGTTCGACGTCAACGCCGCCGCTGCCCAATGTCGTGACGCCCTTGGCGGTAAGGCCGATGAATTGAGCGCGCTGTGGCGGACCCGGCAATTGGAATACACCTGGTTGCGCAGCCTGATGCAGGAATACGTGGAATTCTGGCAAGTCACCGGCGACGGGCTGGATTACGCACTCGCCGTTCTTGGCATCGAAGACGACGCTCTCCGCCAGCGGCTAATGGACATTTACATGCGCCTGGACGCCTATCCCGAGGTAAAGGACGTGCTTACGGCCTTAAAGGTGGGCGGGTTCAAGACCGCCATTCTGTCCAACGGCTCACCGAAGATGCTGTCCTCGGCGGTGGAAAACGCCGGTATTAATGAAGTTTTGGACGATACTTTTTCCGTCGATTCCATCGGTATCTACAAACCTCACCCCAGCGTTTACCAGATGGCGGTGGATGGCTTAGGCGTCAACGCTGAGCGCATTTGTTTTATGTCGTCCAATGCCTGGGACGCGGCGGCGGCGGCCAATTTCGGGTTCCGGGTGGTATGGGTAAACCGTTTCGGCCAGCCCCAGGAACGCATTCCGGGTGACCCGGAACAGGTGATCCAAACCCTGGAGGCCCTGCCCCCGCTTCTGGGTCTTTAATGGACGCCTCAACCGTCACAGAATTTCGCGATGGCTGGCTTTCGTCTCAGGACGGACTCAAACTCTATTTCCGTGATTACAGTGGGCCTGAAAATGGATCTGCTGTGCCGGTGCTTTGCCTTCCCGGCGTCACCCGCAATTCGAAAGATTTCGCCCGGTTGGCCGAAAGGCTGTCGGCGCGGCACAGGGTAATCTGCCCCGATTTTCGGGGCCGCGGCCGTTCCCAGTATGATCCGGACTGGGCCCATTACATTCCTCCCACCTATGCCGACGATGTTCGGCATATGCTTATTTCACTCGGCATTCACCGGGTTCATGTCATCGGCACCTCGCTTGGCGGGATTGTCGCCATGGTGATGGCCTTGGCGTCTCCCGGCGTCCTAGCCAGTGTCGTGCTCAACGATATCGGCCCGGAAATCGGCTCGAGTGCGTTGTCGTCGATCATGGATTACATGAAGGATGATACCCCCCTTCCCGATTGGGACGCCGCCGCTGGTCATGTCCGCGCCGCCTATCTGCCCAATCTTCCCCGAGGCACGGTGGAGGACTGGATGGAGATTGCCCGTCACACCTATCGGGAAAATGCCGACGGCATGCTAGTCCATGATTGGGACTACGATGTTGTCAAACAATTTGAGCAAGCCATGAACGGCCCCTTCGATCTTTGGCCGCATTTCATGGCCCTTGGCCGGGTCCCGGTGTTGTGTGTTCGCGGCGCCCTGTCCAGTATCCTGAGCCAGCAAACGCTGGACCGGATGAAAAAAGCCATGCCCGCCATGAAGGACGTGACCGCCGAGGATTGTGGACATCCGGCCCGTCTGTCCGAGCAGAATGTATTGGAGGCTATCGATGCCCACCTCGCCCCCGTCTGATCCAATGACTGATTCACCGCCCCCTGTCCTCACTGTTGCCGATGTCCAATCGGCGGCCCAACAGATCGCCGGCCATGCCATCCAAACCCCGCTTTTGGAAAGCCCCCTTCTCAATGAACGCCTCGGCGGGCGGCTGCTGGTCAAGGCGGAATGCCTGCAATTGGGAGGCGCGTTTAAATTCCGAGGCGCCTATAACCGAATATCCAGGCTCGATGAAGCGGAGCGAAAAGCCGGCGTCGTCGCCTTTTCATCCGGCAACCATGCCCAGGGGGTTGCCCTGGCGGCGCAAATGCTGGGCGTGCCAGCGACCATCGTCATGCCCACCGATGCGCCGGAGATAAAACTCGCCAATACCCGCGCCTATGGGGCCGACGTGGTGTTGTACGATCGGGAAAAGGAAAACCGCGCCGACATCGCAAGGGCGCTGGCCGCGGATAAGGGTGCGATCCTTGTGCCATCCTATGACGATCCCTTTATTATTGCCGGGCAAGGCACAGTGGGTCTGGAACTGGCTGGCCAGGCAAAAGAAATTGGTGCCCTTCTGGACGCGGTGATCGCTCCTTGCGGCGGCGGTGGGCTGATTTCGGGATGCGCCTTGGCCCTAAACCACGAAATTTCGGATACCGAAATATTTATCGCCGAGCCCGAAGGATTCGATGACACCGCCCGCTCGCTTGCCGCCGGCACCCGCTTGGCCATTGAGCCCGGGGCCAGGTCCTTTTGTGACGCCCTTTTATCACCGATGCCGGGCGAATTGACGTTTTCCATCAACCAAAAACTTTTGGCGGGAGGCTTGAGCGTCAGCGATACACAGACCGCCCAGGCCATGAAAGTGGCATATCAGTATCTGAAGCTGGTGGTGGAGCCCGGCGGCGCCGTAGCCTTGGCGGCGGCGGTAAGCGGCGCTTACGATTGCCGGGACAAAACAGTGGCGGTTATTTGTTCGGGGGGAAACGTGGACGCGGATATATTCGCCGAGGCAATTAGCCTAGATGACCCGTTAGCTTGAAACGACGGCCTTGGTGTCTTCCTTATTTTCGTCGGCGTTTGCGCCGGCGCCTTCCTTGATCTTGGTAAGACGACGATTGGCGTCATCGGAACCGAAGACGTTAACCTTACCCTCGTTGGCAGCGGACTTTTCGACCATGCGATTGCAATGGCCTTCAAGGAAAGCACCGGTTTCGATGGTCAGGTTTTCATGAAGGATATCACCAACCACGTGCGCGGTTTTGGCTAAATTGACATAGCGGGATTTAATTTGGCCGTTAACGTTGCCGTGAATATTGACGGTTTCGGCGACGATTTCACCTTTAATTTGAGCGGTCTCGCCAACCAAAAGGGACTGGGTGCGGATGTCGCCGTCGATGGATCCGTCAACCTGGATTTCCCCTTCGCAGCTCAGGTCGCCGACAATCTTGAGGTCGGCGCTGATGATCGAGGGCGGTGAAGGTTTACGTGCGGGTTGTTGATCCACAGCGGAGTTCGATCCTTTACTATTTTTGGAAAACATTTTGGCCTGCCTTTATAAACTTCATCGGATTCTTGGCTTTTCCCCTGAATACGACTTCATAATGCAGGTGTGCACCCGTGCTCCTCCCCGTGCTCCCCAGCAAGCCAATTCGTTGACGGAATTTAATCTTTTGCCCCTTCTTAACGAGAATTTTGTGTAGATGACCATAGCGGGTTTTCAATCCCGCCCCGTGGTTGATTTCGATCAGTTTACCGTATTTCCCATTCCAGCCTGTATACGATACCACGCCGGGGGCGGGTGAGTACACGGAAGACTTAAACGGGCCGCCGAGATCAAGTCCATAATGCGCCGCCCACCGTTTGTTGATGGGATCTCGGCGTTTGCCGAAACTGCTGGTAATACTGAAATTATTGAGAGGCGCCGACAGTGGGATTTTCCGCATCACGGTTTGTAATGCTTCCCAACGGCCCAAGTGAATATCCAAATTGGACAGTTGATCTTTCAACTGTTTGCCCGGCAGGTTCTTTTCAAGTGTGGCGGCGATAAAGGGGCCACCCTGGCCATTGGCCAGGGGCTGATAATCTTTTAACAGATGCTTTATGTTCAAGCCTGCCACCCGAACGACCTTTTCCAAGGTTTCGATGTAGGTGGTGGTGCTGTCCGTCAGCCTTTGAATGGAATCTTCTTCAACTTTTTCGATGTCCGTTAGCCGGGTTTCTAGGCCCTTGATTCTGCGGTGCATCCGGGTGCCCTCGTATATCGACTTATTGCGTTCGGCGAGGGCCTTTTGCAGATCGGCTTCGGCGGTGCTCAAATTATCGGTTAAAGAAAAATTTTGTTTCAACATGTCGCGCACTTTGATTTCGATGGCGGACAATTTTTCTTTTAGGCTTTCCCGTGCGCTGGCGAACTGCTCGCGCTGGGTTCGGGTTACGTCCAGTTTCCTCGCGACCGTGGTTAGACTTTTACGAAGCAAGAAGTTCTTTTCAACCAACCCCATCATCAGGTCGTGGCTGTCTTCCATGTCCGTAGTCAGGCTGGTGAATTTCTTTTGATATTCGGAAACTTGGCCCAGCAAGACCCGATAGGCTTGTCTGGAATTGGAAATTAGAATGTCTTTGCCCGCCACCACGGCGTTATTACGCATATACGCAACAGAGGCATAGGTCATCCATCCGCCGGCCAGCAAAAAGATAACAACGAAGGAAATCTGAGCCCGTTGGGTGATTCGGATGAACGATACCCTGCCTGCCGTTCGCAAATGGATTTGCCGTTCTGGAAAAAGCCAGTTTTTTAAATCCACCAGGCGGTTTTTCAGAGACCGTCGTTGTTCACGACGCATAACAAAACTTCCTCAAAACGCTCTCCCTCAAAAGCAATTCCCCTAACATCCCCCGATTATTTATTCTTGAGGGATATGGTGGATCATGAAAAAAAACGGCCAATTCCGCAGTTTCGGTGGAAAACGCATAAACCATCCAACCGTCAGAGGCTGTTATTATCACTAACCACGAACAATGAAGAACGTAAAGAGTCGCAGAAATCCATGCAAGTGGTAAAGGTTTGTCGATGGATTGATTAGCCGGGTTTTTAGGGTAAAAATCGGTAATTCCCTTTCCATGAGGACGTTGTGGCGGGCAGCGGTCCGGGTCTTCCGGAATCATTAAAAACAACCGCATCATAGGGGTTTGGAGCCCATCGACCGCCATGACACGGGCAGGAATAGTGATTATGGTGAGGTCGCTCAACAAGCGGAATTTTGGAAAAACCGGAACGGTAAAGTCAGCAAATGGATTCAGACCAAAAAAAATGGACTCTTCGCAATCCGGCAGTTTTTTTGGCAACGGGATTCGGCGTCGGCCTGTTGCCGAAAGCCCCCGGCACCTGGGGTTCGGTTCTTGCCGTGGCCCTGGCCTGGCCAATTTATGTGGCGGTTGGACAGATTGGACTTACCATTGCCGCCTTCGCCGCCTTCGCCATTGGGGTTTGGTCGTCGAATGTCTGCATCGGCAAATACGGCGCCGAAGACCCAAGCCGGGTGGTGATTGATGAAATTGCCGGGCAATGGCTGGTGCTGTTGGTGGTCGCGCCAGGGTGGCTCGGCTATGGGCTGGGCTTTGTGTTGTTTCGTGTCTTCGATATTTTTAAGCCGTGGCCGGTGTCGTGGGCCGACAAAAATATAAAGGGTGGACTGGGTATCATGATTGACGATGTATTGGCCGCCGCCTACGCCGCTGCCGTCCTCTATGCGATCACCTTGGGAATGGGGGAATGATGTGTTTAGCAACGAGCAATTGACGATGGCCGAAGCCGTGCTGGCGGCTTGTCGGGACGCTGGACTAAAACTTGCGACGGCGGAATCCTGTACGGGCGGGCTGATATCTGGGTGTTTGACGGCGGTGGCCGGGTCGTCAGACGTGGTTGATCGCGGCTTCGTTACCTACACCAACGAAGCCAAAAGCCAATTGCTTGGCGTAGAGTTGGCCATGTTCGATCTCCACGGCGCCGTCAGTGAAGAGGTCGCCCGTGCCATGGCCGAAGGCGCGATCAACAATTCCGATGCACAGATTTCCATTGCCGTCACCGGTATCGCCGGGCCCAGCGGCGGTTCATCAGAAAAACCCGTCGGTTTGGTCCATATCGCTGCCGCCAAAGACGGTGCCGAAACCCTGCATGAGCGGCATGTATATTCGGGCGACCGCGAGGCCGTGCGTACAAAAACAGTGAGCACGGCGTTGGAGATGGTGTTGGGGTTGGCGGGTTAGAGCCGGAGTAGCGTTCTTAGACTTCTTCGATTTTGGGCAGGTCGTTAAAGGCGGCCATGATGAGGGCCATCAGTTCTTCTTCACCCTTGGGATCGATATCCAGCTTAATGGCGATGGCGTCGCTGGTCGAACGGACCACCGATCCCTTGAGGGAGCCAATATCATCGATTTCCACTTCGACGGCATCATCTTTTTGGAAAGGGTTTTCGACCTTCCCCAATGGATAAATGAACGCAATGGAAAGGCCGCTGGCCTATATGTCTTCCATCAGCCCGCCGTGGGCAACATCACCTTTCTTGGCAAAAGCCAATTTGCTTAGGTCGACCCGCTCTCGATCGCGGCCTTCTTTTTCCATTTCTGTAGGTTCTCCTGCAGCCGACAAATACCTATCATTTCCTGATTATATGTTTATCAGGGGCAAGGCAGCTATGCCAAGAAATATAGCGGCCAATCATTAAGGGTGCGGCAAAAAAAATAAGGTTTAGGCGCCGGTGTAGGAAATCAATGAGCGGACGGTGATATAGACACCGAGGAAACCCAATGCGCCAAAGAAGACTTTAAGGAACATCGCTTCGGATAATCGTCCGCGCACCCGCTGACCGAGGACCATACCGATAAAGGCAGGCACGACGCCGGCCGCCGACAGCATCCCTAAATCCTGCGAGATCAATCCTTGATCGTTAAGTCCGACGGCGAGCGCCACGGTGCAGGTCGTGAATGCTACCCCCATCGCTTGGATCATCGTTTTGCGAGGCATGGCCAAGGCTTGTAGGTACATGACCCCGGGCACGACGAAGGATCCGGTAAGTCCCGTTAATCCGCCGGTGACGATGCCAACGAGTGGCCCCAGCCAGGTTTCCTTGTCAGCGATATCCGGCCTCCAGGGACGCAAAAGGTTTAGCCCCGCATAAATGAAAAGAAGAGTGCCAAGCAATGCTGCTAACAACGATGGGTCATACGTGGCTAGACCTTTGACGCCGAACCAGGTGCCGACGCACGTGGCGGTGAGAAACGGCCAAAGTCGCTTGAAGATCGCGCCCAAGGCGCCGCCGGATATTCCCTGCCAGACATTGGTGATGAACGAAGGCACGATCAGGAGAACCAATCCGGTCTTGAGCCCGATCGTTACTGTTAGCAGCGCCAGCGACACCGTCGGCAGGCCGAGGCCGATGATGCCCTTCACGAATCCGGCCAAAAGGAAGGTCAATCCGACGGTAAGAAGGAATTCAGTGTTCCACATCGGCTAATTCTTATTTCCCGTTCCCATAGAGCGCATCGGCACGTTTCTCGAACGCCGAAATCATCATTTTGACGGCTTCGTTGAAAACGGCGCCGATAGCGGCCTGGAAAAAACGCGATTTAAATTCGAAATCGACGTAGAAATCGATCAGACACTCGCCATTATCCTGGGCTTCGAATATCCAATGATTGTTCAGGTATTTGAAGGGGCCGTCGAAATACGTGACGTCGATCCTGTCGGGTTTTTGGCAAATCACCTTCGACGAGAAGGTCTCACGGAACATTTTATAGCCGATTACCATGTCGGCGAGGATGACGTCATTACCCTCCTCTTGGGCCGGCTCCTTGACCCGGGTTCCGATGCACCAGGGCAGGAATTCCGGGTACTTGTCGACATCGGCGACCAGGTCGAAAAGTTGTTTAGGAGTATGGTGAAGAAGGCGCTTTTCGGCGTGGGTGGGCATGGCGTTTAGAGACCCCGGCGGGCCTTCACCAAATCCTCAAAATCCTTATCGGCGTGATAGGATGAACGGGTTAGCGGCGAGGAAGCCACCAACTGGAAGCCCTTTTCTTCGCCGGCCTGTTTGAGGCCATCGAATTCATCCGGGGTGACGAAACGTGCCACCGGGGCATGGCGGCGGGTCGGGGCCAGATACTGGCCGATCGTCAGGAAATCCACGTCGGCGGCCCTAAGGTCGTCCATGACGCGTAGAACCTCGTCCATTTCCTCTCCCAGGCCGACCATGATCCCGGACTTGGTGAAAATATCCGGTGCCAGGGTCTTGGCATCGGCCAGAAGTTCAAGCGATCCTTCATACCGCGCGCCGGGCCGGATCGTGGGGTAAAGCCGGGGCACGGTCTCGAGATTATGGTTGAAGACGTCGGGCCGGGCATCGATGACGCACTCTAATGCACCGTCTTTGTCGCGGAAGTCAGGCGTCAGAACTTCGATGGTGGTGTCCGGCGACGTCTCACGAATGCGGTTAATGCACTGGACGAACTGCCCGGCGCCGCCGTCGTCCAGGTCGTCGCGGTCCACCGACGTAATGACCAGGTGCCGCATGCCCATTTCGGCGACCGAAACCGCCAGGTTTTCCGGCTCCATGGGATTGACGGCGCCCGGCTTGCCGGTCGCTACATTACAAAAGGCGCAGGCCCGGGTGCAGATATCGCCGAGGATCATCACCGTGGCATGTTTGCGGGACCAGCACTCGCCAATATTGGGGCATGCCGCTTCCTCGCAAACGGTATGGAGCCCCTTCTCCCGCATCAGACGCTTGGTCTCACCGTATTCTTTTGACATCGGCGCCTTGACCCGGATCCATTCGGGCTTGCGAAGGACCGGGTTTAAGGCGTTCTTGGCCTTTTCCGGATGACGCAGCGGTTGCCGTTTGTCGATGACGTTCATAGGGAAATCTCGTAGGTGACCCAATCGGTGCCGTCTGCCAGTGTATCGTATAGAGCGCGGGCGGAGGAATTGGATTCGTTGGTGCGCCAGTAAATGCGGTGGCAGTTCTGCGCTTTACCCTGTTCCCGTACCGCCTCGATCAGCGCCCTGCCCGCCCCTTGATTGCGAATGGCGGGGTCTACAAACAGGTCTTCCAGATAGCAAACCCGCTTTTCGGTCCAGGTGTTGAGGTGCAGCACACAATTGACGAAACCGATGACGGCACCGTCATCGCCAAGGGCGACGAGGCAAAACATTACTGCCTCGCCAGGGTCCAGCAGCCGGGCCCAAGTCTCATCGGTCACCGCGTCGGAGAGGTCATATTCATAGAAAGTCAAATACCCCTGCCACAGTTCCCGCCAACGGGCCTCGTCGGCGGCTGTAATTTTGCGGATGGTGATGCTCATGGGGGTGCTTTGGCCTAAATATGAATGGCGCGCCCGTAGGCGTCCAATACCGATTCATGCATCATTTCCGACAGCGTCGGGTGCGGGAAGATGGTGTGCATTAATTCTTCTTCGGTGGTTTCCAGGCCCATGGCGACGACGAACCCTTGGATCAGTTCCGTCACCTCGGCGCCGACCAGGTGCGCGCCCAGCAATTGCCCGGTGTCGGCGTCGAAGATGGTTTTGATCATTCCGTCCGCTTCGCCCAGGGCAATCGCCTTGCCGTTGGCCAGGAACGGGAACCGCCCGACCTTGAGTTTGAACCCTTGCTCCTTGGCTTTGGCTTCGGTCAGGCCGACGCTGGCGATTTGCGGATGACAATAGGTGCAGCCGGGTATCTGATTTTTGTTGATTGGGTGCGGCGCGTGGCCGGCGATTTTCTCAATACAAATAACGCCTTCGTGTTCGGCCTTGTGGGCCAACATCGGCGGCCCGGCGACGTCACCGATGGCATAAAGGCCGGGCTCGGCGGTGCGGGAAAATTCGTCGATGACGATACAATCCCGGTCGGTCTTGGCCTTGGTTGTCTCAAGCCCGATGCCTTCGATGTTGCCCTGGACCCCGACGGCGGAAATCACACGGTCGACCGTGATGTCGGCTTTTTTTCCGTCCGCGCCCTGGATGGTGGCGGTGACTTTTGATTTGGTTTTCTTCAGCCCATCCACCTTGGCCCCGGTAAGGATCGTCATCCCCTGCCCTTCCAACTGTTTGCGGGCGATGGTGGCGATCTCGGTGTCTTCGGCGGGCAGGATCTGGGGTAGGATTTCGACGACCGTGACATCGGCCCCCAGGGTTCCGTAAAAGCTGGCGAATTCGATACCGATGGCGCCAGACCCGATGACCAGCAGCTTTTTCGGCATGATGTCGGGGTCCAGCGCCTCGAAATAGCTCCACACCACCTTGCCGTCGGCCCCAAGCCCCGGCAGCGCCCTTGGCCGCGCCCCGGTGGCGATGATGACGTGTTTGGCGGTGAGTAGGGGCAGTGCCTTGCCATCCTTGTTGACATCGACACGACCGGGACCGGCCAGCTTGGCCTCGCCATCGACGACGGTGACGTTGTTTTTTTTGAGTAGATAGCCGACGCCCTGGCTCAATTGTCCGGACACGCCGCGCGACCGGGCGATGACTTTTTTGATATCGAAACCGACGCCCTTCGCCGTGAGACCGTAATCTTCGGCGTTTTTCATGCCGTGATAGATTTCGGCGGAGCGCAACAACGCTTTGGTAGGGATGCAGCCCCAGTTGAGGCAGATGCCGCCTAAGTACTGCTTTTCGACGACGCAGACCTTAAGCCCCAGTTGCGCGCCTCGAATCGCGGTAACGTAGCCGCCGGGGCCGCCGCCTATGATAATGACGTCAAAGCTTGTTTCGGCCATTCGGCCTCTCCTACAACATAAACTGAAGCGGTTCTTCGAGAATGGATTTCAGTTCACCGATAAATTCCGCCGCCGTGACGCCGTCGATACAGCGGTGATCAACGGCCAGGGTTAGCGTCATGACCGTCGCCATTGACAGTGCGCCGTCGGTGACTACCGGGCGGGGTTCGCCGGCGCCGACGCTGAGGATAGCGCCTTGGGGCGGGTTAATGATCGAATTAAAAGACCGAACGCCCATCATACCCATATTGGAAACGGTGAAGGTGCCGCCCTCGTATTCGTCGGGCTGTAATTCTCCTGCCCGGGCGCGTTCGGCGAGAGCCTTCGCCTCCCGCGCGATGACGGCGAGGCTTTTGTTGCCGGCGTCCTTGACGATGGGCGTGATCAGGCCGCCGTCGATGGAAACGGCGATGGAGATATCGGCGCGTTGGTGAAAAAGCGTCGCCTCGTCCGTGTAAGACACATTGCAGGCCGGCACACGTGCCAGCGCCAAGGCGATGGCCTTGATGACGAAGTCATTGACGGAAATCTTTTGTTCGGCACCGTCGCGGGCATTGAGGCGCTTGCGGGTGTCGAGAAGAGAGCCCAGTTGGACATCAACGGAAACATTGAAATGGGGAATGTCGCGAACCGATTCCGTCAGCCGACGGGCAATCGTCTTGCGCATGGAAGAATGGGGTACGGCCTCGAAATCCGGCATCGGGCTGAGCGGCGCGCCCAGCGCTGGCGGTGGGGACGGCGCTTCTGCTTTGGGAGCAGGTGCCCCGGGGGCAGCGGATTCGACATCGCGCTTGACGATGCGGCCCTTGGGGCCACTGCCGGTGACGGTGGCCAAGTCGACCCCTTTGGCCGTTGCCAGACGCCTCGCCAGCGGGCTGGCGATAATGCGGTTTCCGGTTTTTGCCGGTGCCGGGGCGGCTGGTGCTGGGGCCGCAGCGGCAGGAGGCGCGGCGGGGGCCGCAACGGGTGCCAATGCCGCCTCCAGCGCCGAGGCGTCTTCGCCGTCTTCGAGAATAAGGCCGATCAGTTGATTGACCGGCACCCCTTCGGTGCCTTCGGCAACAAGGATTTTGCCAAGGATGCCTTCGTCGACGGCCTCGATCTCCATGGTTGCCTTATCGGTCTCGATCTCGGCCAGGAGGTCGCCGCTGGTGATCGTGTCACCTACGGCCTTGGCCCATTTGGCGAGCGTGCCTTCGGTCATGGTCGGGGACAGGGCGGGCATCAGAATTTGTATCGGCATGGCCTGTTCCCTCCGCTACCGGTAACTGACGGATTTTGCCGCCTCGACGATTTGTTGGACCGTGGGCAACGCCAGTTTTTCCAGGTTGGCGGCATAGGGCATGGGAACGTCGGCGCCGGCGACCCGGGCGACCGGCGCGTCGAGATCGTCAAAGGCGTGTTCCATGATCACGGCGGCGATTTCGGCGCCGATACTGGCCATCGGCCAGCCTTCTTCGGCGGTGACCAGGCGGTTGGTCTTGGCGACCGATTGGATAATGGTATCGGTATCCAGCGGGCGCAGGGAGCGCAGGTTGATGACCTCGGCATCGATGCCCTCGGCGGCCAAGGCATCGGCGGCCTCCAACGCCATGCCGACCATGATCGAAAACGCGGTGATGGTGACGTCGGCACCGGGGCGTTCGATCTTGGCGCGGCCGATAGGCAAGATAAAATCCGGATCGTCGGGAACATCGAAGCTTTGCCCATAGAGAATTTCATTTTCCAGAAACACCACCGGGTTGGGGTCGCGGATGGCGGCCTTCAGCAAGCCCTTGGCGTCGGCGGCCGACCACGGTGCGATCACCCTCAAACCCGGAACATGGGCGTACCAGGATGCATAACACTGGGAGTGCTGGGCGCCGACCCGGGCCGCCGCCCCATTGGGACCCCGGAACACGATCGGCACGCCCATCTGGCCGCCGGACATATACAGCGTCTTGGCCGCCGAATTAATGATCTGGTCGAGGGCCTGGACGGCGAAATTAAAGGTCATGAATTCGACGATCGGCTTCAGCCCGCCATAGGCAGCGCCGACGCCGAGCCCGCCGAACCCCTGTTCGGTGATCGGCGTATCAATAACCCGTTTCGGCCCGAATTCGTCCAACAGGCCCTGACTGATTTTGTAGGCGCCCTGGTATTGAGCGACCTCTTCGCCCATCAGGAAGACCAATTCATCGCGGCGCATTTCCTCGGCCATGGCGTCGCGGAGCGCGTCGCGGACGCTGATATTGACCATCGGCCCGCCATACTCGGGTTCCGGCGCCGATTGTGGGGAAGCGGGTGGCGCGGCGGCGGGCGCGGCAGCGGGTTCTGGGGCTGTCGGGGCTGGTGCCGGTTCAGGGGTCGGTGCGGGGTCTTCAACAGTAGCCGCGCTAATGTCCCCGGCGTCTTCGCCTTCTTCGGTGATGATGGCAATCGGGGTGTTGACCAGAATGCCTTCGGTGCCTTCGGCAACCAGGATTTTGCCAAGGAGGCCCTCATCGATAGCCTCGATTTCCATGGTCGCCTTGTCGGTCTCGATCTCGGCCAGGATGTCGCCGCTGGCGACGGTGTCGCCCTCGGCCTTGACCCATTTGGCGAGCTTGCCTTCGGTCATGGTCGGCGACAGCGCCGGCATCAGGATTTGCGTACCCATGCCCTAAGCCTCCACCAGGATGTCGGTGAAAAGTTCCGACGGATCCGGTTCCTCACTGGCTTGGGCAAATTCGGCGGCCGCCGTGACGATGGCCTTGATGTCCTTGTCGATGTCCTTGAGCATCGCCTCGTCGGCGGCTTTGGCGGCAATCAACTTGTCGCGCAGATTGTCGATAGGGTCGCTTTCCTTGCGTACCTTGGAGACTTCTTCCTTGTCCCGGTATTTGGCCGGGTCGGACATGGAATGGCCGCGATAGCGATAGGTCTTCATTTCCAGGATAAACGGCCCCTTACCGGCACGGCATCGCGCTGCCGCCTTTTCCGCCGCCGCCTTGACCGCCAGGATGTCCATGCCGTCGACCTGGGCGCCGGGAATGCCGAACGAGGCGCCGCGCTGGTAAAGCTCGGTGGTTGCCGATGCCCGTTCGATAGACGTGCCCATGCCGTAGCGATTGTTTTCGATGACGTAGATCACCGGCAGCTTCCACAGCTCCGCCATGTTGAAGGATTCATAAATCTGCCCCTGGTTGATGGCGCCGTCGCCGCAGTAGGCGTGGTTGATGCCGCCGTCGTTCTTATATTTGTGGGCGAACGCCAGCCCGGTACCGAGTGGAATCTGGGCGCCGACGATGCCGTGGCCGCCGTAGAAGTTCTTTTCTCGGCTGAACATGTGCATGGAGCCGCCCTTGCCCTTGGAATAGCCGCCGCGCCGTCCGGTCAGTTCCGCCATCACGCCCTTGAGGTCCATGTCGCAGGCCAGCATATGGCCATGGTCGCGATAAGACGTGATCACTGAATCCTGCTTGTTGGCAGACGCCATCATGCCGACGACGACCGCTTCCTGGCCGATATAAAGGTGACAAAAGCCGCCGATCAGGCCCATGCCGTACAGCTGTCCGGCCTTTTCCTCGAACCGGCGGATCAGCAGCATCTGGCGGTAGTAATGCAGCAGGTTTTCGTCGCTAACGGCGGCGGATGGGGATGGGGAATTTTTGGCGGCGCCTTTTTTGCGTTTTGGCGCGGCCTTTTTGGATTTCTCAGCTTTGGTGGTTCTCGCCGTCTTCGCCATTGGTGATCCTCCCGGTTGCCGCGGTTCACCAAGGCTGTTGAGGGTGGCCTATTGGCGGGCAATCTCAAGAGCCAAGCGTAATCCACCAACCCCCGCTTTTCAAGCAAACAGGATTGCGAAAAACCATTGAAATGGCGAACAAAATTACGCTTAATCGGAAATCAGTTAAGGAAAATTGCGGAACCGGGAGCTTTCCGAGTCAGGCGACGCTTCGGGCCGCGGATTCCAGGTAAACCTGACGTTCATCCAGCAACCAGGGCCACAGGCAACCGGTGGTGCAGAGCAGTTCTTCCAGGCTCGGTTCACCCGGAGTCCATTGTTTTGCCTTTTCCAGCCAATCCGAAAGCGCCTGAAAGCTATCCCAGTAACACACCACGACGGTCCGATCCTCGGCGGCGTATTCGGATTCGAACCCCAAATAACCGGGTTCCGCCGCCGCCAGGGCGACTAACATGGAGCCGGTTTCGCCGAAATTGGTGCCGTCATACCCCCTAGGCGGTGAGGTATAAATAACGGCGAAAAAGGGTGGTTTTTCGGTTTTATAAAGCATGCTCATGACAAAAATCCCGTCAGGCTGGAAAACGCGGCTGCGACAAAGGTGTTAAGCCCCCGCAACAGGCCGGGATCCTTACCGCCTTCATGGGAATGTCCATGTTTGGAATGAGCGGTTTTATCGATCAGGTTAATTTCTATGCCGCAGGTGTCGGCCAGGCCGATCCCGAAGCGGTCGTTTATTTTATTATCGCCGACGTTAATCCATTGTTCGATGGCGTCGACATCCTTCCAATAGGAAACGGTGACTTGTTTGCCTTTTTTGTCCTGGGCGGTCTCGAGTCCCAGGAATCCCATTTGACGCGTCGCCAAGGTCACCATTTCGTCGGCGGGGGCAACGTGCTCCTTATCTTTGAGACCATCCTGGGTTTCATTCAGGACTGCCTCGTAGTACGGCGGGGTCAGGTTTTCTGCCAGACTTCCCATTACTTCCTCCTTTTATTGCCTTCAAGAATAACGATGTCGTCGACATGCCCGTAATTCAGCATCAAGCGGGCGCGTTCTTCGAGCATGTCCGGGTCGAGAGATCCGGGTTCCAACAGGCGTACCCGGCGTTCCATGGTTTGGCGTTGCGCTTGAGACACCGCCAAGGATTGTTTGGCGATCGCTACCCGTTGCTTGATCTTCCACCAAGCCAGCAGGCCACGGTCGCCTTGAACGACGTGAAATGAAAAATACCCGACCGCGCAGACACCAAGCACGGGCCCGATGACAAAACGCGCTCGAGCGCGAAACTCTTGAATTAATCCCATAGACTGTGGACCCCAGATATAATTTCGTTAGCGTTTGGTTTTGTCTTCCACAGTCCAAAACCACGCCGATCATTACCGGCATTTCTTAACAACCCGTTACTAGGCGGAATTGAGGTTTAGAAAGAGAGTGCAAATACTTAGGGGCTAGGCGTCAGCCTTTTAGGCGCAATAGTGCCGCTCTTGAAACCGGGGCTTTCGATAAACCTCCAAAGGTACAAGATGAGGTTTGATGGACGATTGTCCGCTTACCCCCCGAAAGCGGACATTTTTTAGGTCGTCGAAAAGAGTCCGTTAATGACCCAAAGCGGACATTCGCTTGACATGAGTATTAAGAGAAAAAAATGAAAAAAGATTATCCACAGGTTATGTGGATTGTATCGATTTCCAAAATTCGGTAGCGACGTTATTTTATCAGGGGCTTGAGCCCGTGGTCCCAATAGATGGCCTGCGCTACGTCGGAGACCATAAATTCGGCGAATGCTCGACCCCAATCACCGCCGTCATCGATCAGGCCCAAATGATAGCGCGGGATCGGCCCCGGCGAGACGGCCTGGCAACATGATGCCGGCGGCAACAAGGGCGGTGATGATCAGTGTCCGGAAAGAAATTGCCCACACTCCCAAATGACGTTATATCCAAAAACCACTCGACTAATTATAGGTTCAAGCGCATTGCCAGCAAACCGGCTTTTATGTGACAACCTCTGATCCCGCTTTTAGTAAGGATCACGCCTTGAGCACCACCATACAAATCCGAATGGGCGGGTACGGCCCGCCAACCACCGCGTTTTCCAAAGCCTTGAAATTCATCGGCGACCGGATAGAGGCTGAATTCGCAGACTGCGTCGAGATCGAGTACGTCTATAACATCATGGATCTCGGCCATCACGGCGAGGAAATCCTGACGCTGGTCGAGAACGGCGAGCTGACGCTGGGCTACCAATCGAGCAGCTACCTCACCGACCGGGTGCCGGAATTGGGCTTCGTCGATTTGCCGTTTCTGTTTAGGGATAACGACCACGCCCGCACCGCCATGGACGGCGCCTTGGGCCGTTACCTGACCGAAAAGATCGAGGAACGGATCAACTATCGTATCCTCGGCTATTTCGAGAACGGTTTTCGCCATATATCGAACAAGCTGCGCCCGGTGCGGAGGCCCGAAGACCTCGCCGGCATGAAAACCCGGGTGTTGCCCAGCGACGTCCAGGCGCGGACGTTTCAATTGCTGGGCGCCACCCCGATGCGCATGGATTTAACCGAAGCCATCGACGGCGTCGTCAACGGCACCCTGGATGCCCAGGAAAACCCGTTCGCCAACACGGTAACCTACGGCGTGCACAAATTTCACCGCTACCACACCCTTTCCAATCATTTTTATATTTCGCGGCCGATTTTCACCCATCGCGACAGCGTCGACGCCTGGCCCGATGACCTGAAAGCCGCCATGGACAACGCCGTCCGCGACTCAATCACCTATCAGCGCAGGCTTTCTGAACGCGAAGCCATAGACGCCCGCAAGGAAATCGAAGCCGCAGGCGGCGAAATCGTCGAACTGACGGAAGACGAGCACCAAGCCTTCGTCGATGCGGTCAGCCTGCAACACGCCGAGGCCCGCGAAACATTCGGCGACGAGATGTTCAAAATGGCGGGCCTGTAAGGTCCCCTAGTGCTTTTTCGGCGTTGCCGCCGCGTCCCCATAGCCCCGAAGCCGGTTGTAATCATCGATCTGCCGGTTTGACATAACCGCCAGGGTCTTGAGATGGGTGGCCAGATGCACATAACGCAGCTTGGCGCGTACCGCGCCGATTTTATTCAGCATGGCGCTTAGGCTTTGATTTCGGTGGCCTGTGCCGCCGTCAGGCTGATTTTATCCTGCATTTCAAGAACATGTTTCGGGCCGGGCATAGCAGGGCTTGTAGGCGGATTATTTAGTCGAATATGCTCCGTCCGGCATACTGCGCCGCCGGGCCCAGTTC
>PTLL01000036.1 GCA_002938315.1 Alphaproteobacteria bacterium MarineAlpha3_Bin2
CGGACTGTCCATATGCTGGACGATTAGCGCATTCACCGCCTTTATGTCGTCGGCGATCAATTCGCTTAACCGGTCCAACGAAGGCTTGCGGTCCAGTTTCCCGTCCAGATTGACGACGACGCCCAACGGATATCCTCCTTGACGCTTATGCCCGACATGGTGAGCATGGGGACTGTTAAAATGAATTTTAGGAACGCCATCGCCCTAGGGCAAGGCCGGAGGCTGTAATGGAAGAATTGGTCCGCACCAACGATGCGGTGTTTTTGTCTTGGTTGACCGCCCGCCTGAACGGCGAGAACATCGATGCCGTGGTCCTGGATACCCATGCCAGCGTCATGGAAGGCAGTATTTCGGCCATCCAACGCCGGGTCATGGTCGAAAGCCATAACCTCCACAGGGCTAAACTGCTGTTGATCGAGGCCGAGGAAATTCTGAATGGTACCGGTCCTGCGGACGGCATCTTTGACTGACCCCACCCAAGACCGGTTGCTGGGCGGGCGGGTGACTATTTTCCAACCCAAGGGCGGATATCGCGCCGCCATCGACCCGGTGTTGCTGGCCGCCGCCATTCCCGCGAATCCCACCGACAGGGTTCTCGATGTCGGGTCCGGTACCGGGGCCGCGTCCCTGGCGTTGGCAGCGAGGGTGGAGGGATGCCAAGTCACCGGTCTGGAGGTGCAGGCCGATCTGGTCGCCCTGGCCCACAGCAGTGCTAAGGCAAGCGGCCTATCGGACCGGGTGTCATTCCTCGAAGGCAATCTGCTTAGGCTCCCGGTTGCCCTCAATCCCGGCGCCTTCGACCATGTCATGGCCAATCCGCCTTATCTGGCGGCGGGGCATGGTAACCCGCCCCCCGACCCGGCGAGGCGGGCGGCAACCGTCGAAAGCGACGCCGTGCTCGAGGACTGGCTGGGGTTTCTGTCGGTGATGGTTGCCGACGGTGGCACCATCACCGTTGTCCATCGTTTCGACCGCACCGATGAGGTTGTTGCCGGGTTGCCAAAAAACGCCGGGGATGTGGTGGTCTTTCCGCTGTGGCAAAAACACCAGAACGGAGAGGCAAAGCGGGTCATCGTTCAGGCCCGGAAAGGCCAAGAAGGGGAGATATTAACGGCTTCCGGCCTTGTCCTCCACCAGCCCGATGGCGTTTTTACCCCCGAGGCCGAGGCGGTCCTCCGCGATGCCGGGGCGCTGGACTTGTCCTAGAAGCCACCACCGTCGCCGTCTAGTTGAGGGTTTTGTTCAAAAACGCCAGGACCTTGTCCCACGCGTCTTCGCTGGCCTCATGGCGGTATTTTTCTTCGCTGGGGAAGTTTTGGAAGGCATGGCCGGCGCCGTCATAGCGGTGGAAGGTATGGGGCACGCCGGCGGCGGAAAGCGCGGCCGCAAGGTCGTCCACATCCGCCGGTGACGGATTTTCATCTTCGTTCCCGAACAGCCCGATAACCGGACAATTGATGTTACCGGCAAGGTCGATGGCCGGCGGCGTCCCGGGGCCCAAGGGCAATTTGATCCGGCCACCGTAAAAGACGGCGCAGGCCTTGTATTCAGGATTATGGCAGGCGCCGAGCCAGGACACCCTGCCGCCCCAGCAATGACCGACGATGCCGATGCGATTGCTGTCGACATTGGCCTGGGCGGCGAGAAGATCATAGGAGGCCTGAAGATCCAGGACCGTCCAATCATCCCGGAATTCGTCGCGCTTGAGCCCCATCTCCGCTTCTTTGGGCCACCAGTGAAAGATGAACGGCGCTGCCACGGCGAAACCGTTTTCGGCGAAGCGTTCGGCGGCCTTCAGCGTGAAGGTGTCGTTTTCGATACCGGTGTGGCCGACGGGTATGTGCTGGGCCAATACGATCCCGGGATGCGGACCCTCACCCTCGGGCTCGAACAAAAAGACTTCCATGGGGCTGTCTTGAACGGTCACGGTTTCAATACGGTGCATTTTCTATCCTTCTAATTTTCGAAACAATAACACGTGGCTGCGGGCAATCTGTACTCTTTTTGCCTGTGATGGGGGGATTGGCTTCCATTCAACCGGTGGAAATTCGAAGCCGCCTTGACCCTAACCCCTGCGCGCCCTAAAAAAGCGGCCATGTTGGGATTTAGCATTCAAAAGCTTTTGTTCACCGTCGCCGTTGTCTTGGCGGTCTGGTACGGCTTCAAGTGGGTCGGCCGGATGAAGGTGATTCGCGAAAAAGAAGCCAAGGAAAGACTTCGCCGCAGTACCGGTGATTCCGGTGGCGGCGGCTCCGCCGATGCGTCCAGCGCCAGCGGGGACGCCGAGGAAATGGTCGAATGCGCCGTCTGCGGGGCCTTTGTGGCAGCGCAAGGCTCCAAGGACTGTGGCAAGGACAACTGCCCTTACCAGGGTTAACCGAATCCCTATTCGGGCGGCTTGACCGGCCTTTAGCCCCCGGCTAATTTCGCACCCGCACAAACACTGCCAAGAAGGCTCGGCGCCATGCCGTCAGCGTCAAAATCCGACACTTGTTTTCAGTCGCTGACCCTCAGGCTTCAGGCCTTTTGGGCTGCGCACGGCTGCGTCATCCTGCAACCCTATGACATGGAAGTCGGCGCCGGCACCTTTCATCCGGCGACGGCGTTGCGTGCGTTGGGCCCAAAGGCGTGGAATGCCGCCTACGTGCAGCCGTCCCGGCGGCCCACCGACGGCCGATATGGCGAAAACCCCAACCGCTTGCAGCACTATTACCAGTTCCAGGTGATCCTGAAACCGTCCCCCGATGATGTCCAGGCGCTGTACCTGCAAAGCCTGAAGGAACTCGGCATCAATGCCGATAATCACGATATCCGCTTCGTCGAGGACGATTGGGAAAGCCCGACGCTAGGCGCCGCCGGTCTCGGCTGGGAAGTCTGGTGCGACGGCATGGAAGTCACCCAGTTCACCTATTTTCAACAAGTCGGCGGGTTTGACTGCGACCCGGTGTCGGTGGAACTGACCTACGGCCTGGAACGGCTGGCCATGTATATCCAGGGCGTCGATAACGTCTTCGATCTCGACTGGAACGGGAAAGGGGTCCGCTATGGCGAGGTGTTCCTGCAGGCCGAAAAGGAATATTCCAAATATAATTTCGAGGTCGCCGATGTCGATAGGCTGAAAGCCCACTTCAAGGACGCCGAGAAGGAATGCGCCAGCGCCCTGGCCGCCGATATCGCGCTCCCCGCTTATGACCAGTGTCTGAAGGCCAGCCACCTGTTCAACCTACTCGATGCTCGGGGCGCCATCTCGGCGACCGAACGCCAAGCCTATATCGGCCGCATACGGGCACTGGCCAAGGACTGCTGCGCCATGTGGCTGAACAGCCAGGGGGTCAAGGTCTAGGCAATGCCCGAACTGCTTCTGGAACTGTTGAGCGAGGAAATCCCGGCCCGCATGCAGGCGCGCGCCGCCGATGATCTCAAACGCCTGGTTTGTGACAGGCTGAAAAAGGCCGGGTTGGCGTTTGATAACGCAGACGCCTTCGTCACCCCGCGCCGTCTGGCGCTGGTGGTTGGCGGCATTCCCGACAGCACCCCGGATATCTCCGAGGAACGCCGCGGCCCGCGCGCCGACGCCCCGGAAAAAGCCGTCGCCGGTTTTAAGGGCTCGCTGCCCGACGGCGCGAAAATCGAAAAACGCGAAACCGACAAAGGCGAATTCTACTTTGCACAAGTGGAGCAGAAGGGGCGAAAAACGGAATATGTCATTAAAGATATTCTAGGGGGCACCCTGAACAACTTCCCCTGGCCCAAATCTATGAAGTGGGCCGAGTGTGATCTGCCTTGGGTTAGGCCTTTGCATAACGTGCTGGGAATATATCAGGGAAAAGTTATCCCATTTAGTATTGCCTTAAAGTCACGTGCAGGAAAGCGCGCATGGGCAGAAAGCGAAAGCAATCTCTATGATACGGAATTACCTTTAACGGCAAACAACGAAACACGCGGCCACCGTTTCCTCAGCCCCAAATCCTTCAAGGTTAAAGACTTCGCCGACTACAAGGCGAAGCTGGAAAAGGCGTATGTCATCCTCGATGCCGCCGAGCGCGCCGCCGTTATCGAAAAACAGGCGCAGAAGTTGGCCAAGGCGGCGAAGTTGGAACTGAAGGATGATCCCGGACTGCTGGCCGAGGTCGCGGGGCTGGTCGAATGGCCGGTAGTGTTGATGGGGACCATCGACGAGGCGTTTATGGAATTACCGGACGAGGTGCTGACCACCTCCATGCGCCATCATCAGAAATATTTCGCGCTCCTCGACACCAAGGGCACGCTGGCGCCGAAATTTATCGTCGTCGCCAACACCGAGACTTCGGACAAGGGCAAGGCCGTCGTCGCCGGTAACGAACGGGTGCTGCGGGCGCGGTTGTCCGACGCCAAGTTCTTCTGGGATCAGGACAGGAAGCAGACGCTGGATTCACGCGTTGACGCGCTCAAGGGCCGGGTCTTTCACGCCAAGCTGGGCGCCGTTTACGACAAGGTCCAGCGGGTCGAGGCCTTGGCCGGTGCGTTGGCCGAAACCTGCGGCGCCGATGCGACAGATACAAAGTGGGCGGCGCGGTTGACCAAGGCGGACCTGTCCACCGGCATGGTCACCGAATTCCCCGACCTGCAAGGCGTCATGGGCCGGTATTACGCCTTGGCGGACGGCGAAAAGCCTGAAGTCGCCAACGCCATCGCCGAGCATTATGCACCCCAAGGACCGGGCGACGCCTGCCCCTCGGCGCCGGTCAGTATTGCCGTGGCCCTGGCCGACAAGATTGATTCACTTGTTGGGTTCTGGTCCATCGACGAAAAACCAACCGGTTCGAAAGACCCATTCGCGCTTCGCCGGGCAACGCTGGGGGTAATTCGATTGATAATTGAAAACCAACTTCGGCTAAATCTGACCAAGATTTTTGACATCACAGCTAGGGGGATAATTAACCGAGTTGAGCCGGCCGTTCCGGGAGCAACCGGTCACATTGGGAAGGTGCCAGAGAAAATAATTGAATCTCTAATTCCTGACCTTCTTTCCTTCTTCGCCGACCGGCTTAAGGTGCATCTGCGCGAGCAGGGCGTTCCCCATGACCACATCGATGCGGTGTTCGCGCTTGGTGGCGGGGATGATCCGGTGCGGTTGCTGGCGCGGGTCGAGGCCTTGGGGGCGTTCCTCAACACCGACGACGGCGGCAACCTTCTGGTCGCCTTTAAACGCGCCGCCAACATCGTCCGTATCGAGGAAAAGAAAGACGGAAAGCACTACGACAGTGAAGTGGACGAGAAACTCCTGGAATTGAAGGAAGAAAAAAATTTGCACAAGGAATTGAAAAGCACCGCTCCCACTATAGCCCAAGCTCTAAAAGACGAAAATTTTCACGAAGCTATGGGTCAGCTTGCCGGGTTAAGAAAGCCGGTTGATGATTTTTTCGACCAAGTAACGGTCAACTGCGAGGATGAGGCATTGAGAGAAAACAGACTTCGGCTTTTATCTGAAATCAGTTCTGCGCTAGATGATGTCGCCGATTTTTCAAAAATAGAAGGTAGAGATAAATGACCCAGTGGATTTACGAATTTGGTGACGGCAAGGCGGAAGGGTCCGCCGATATGCGCGACCTGTTAGGTGGCAAAGGGGCCAACCTGGCGGAAATGAGCAGTCTCGGCCTGCCGGTGCCACCCGGTTTCACCATCACCACCGAGGTCTGCACCCATTTCACCGAGCACGGCAACGCTTATCCCGACGACATTGAGTCCGGCGTCACCAAGGCCTTGGCAAAAATCGAAAAGACCCTGGGGCGCACCTTCGGAAGCCCGGATAAGCCGCTGTTGGTTTCGGTCCGGTCCGGGGCCCGCGCTTCCATGCCGGGGATGATGGACACGGTCCTGAACCTTGGTCTCAACGACACTACCGTCGAAGGACTGGTCAAGGATAGCGGCGATGAGCGGTTCGCCTATGATAGCTACCGCCGTTTCATCCAGATGTACGGCGATGTGGTGCTAGGCGTCGAACACCATACTTTCGAAGACCTGCTGGAAGACCACAAAGCCGAGAGCGGCGTCGAACTAGACACCGAATTAACCCCCGACAATCTGCGCACCCTGGTCGATGATTACCTGGCCCTGGTCGAGAAGGAACTGGGCACGCCGTTCCCCCAGGATCCCCTGGAACAGCTGTGGGGGGCGATCAGCGCTGTATTCGGCTCGTGGATGAACGACCGCGCCATTACTTACCGCCGCCTGCACGCGATTTCCGCCGAATGGGGCACGGCGGTCAACGTCCAGGCCATGGTCTTCGGCAACATGGGCGACGATTGCGCCACCGGTGTTTGTTTCACCCGCAACCCATCCACCGGTGAAAATTGTTACTACGGGGAATTTCTGATCAATGCCCAGGGCGAGGACGTGGTTGCCGGCATCCGCACTCCGCAACCGCTAACGGAGGCCGAAAAGGCGGCGACGGGAACGGATTTACCGTCCATGGAAAGCGCTATGCCGGATCTGTACGCCGACTTGGTCGATGTGCGCTCGAAGCTGGAAAATCATTATACCGATATGCAGGACATGGAATTCACGGTTGAGAAGGGTAAACTGTGGATGTTGCAAACGCGGGGCGGCAAACGGACCACCAAGGCGGCCTTGAAAATTGCCACCGACATGGTCGCCGAAGGGCTGATCGACAAGAAGGAGGCGATCCGGCGCATCGACCCGGCGAAGCTGGATCAATTGCTTCACCCGACACTGGATCTGGACGCCGAACGGGATTTGCTGGGCCACGGGTTACCGGCCAGCCCAGGCGCGGCCACCGGCAAGATCGTGTTCTCCGCCGCCGCCGCCGAGGCCTGGGCCGGCCGCGACGAAAAGGTGATTTTGGTGCGCAAGGAAACGTCGCCCGAAGACATCGGTGGCATGCATGTGAGTGAGGGCATCCTGACAACCCGCGGCGGCATGACGTCTCACGCCGCCGTCGTCGCCCGCGGCATGGGCATCCCGTGTGTCTCCGGCGCCGGTGACCTGCGCGTCGATGCCGACGCCAAAATTCTGGTGGCGATGGGCGAAGAATTATCGGAGGGTGATGTAATTACCGTTGACGGTTCCAGCGGCGATGTCATGGTCGGCGCGGTGCCGATGATCCAGCCGGAATTGACCGGCGATTTCGCGACCTTGATGGAATGGGCCGATGAGGTCCGGACCATGGGGGTGCGCGCCAATGCCGAAACCCCGACGGACGCCAAAACAGCGCTGAAATTCGGCGCCGAGGGTATCGGCCTCAGCCGAACCGAACATATGTTTTTCGATCCTTCGCGCATCATTCACATGCGCGAAATGATCCTGGCCACCGACGAAGATCAACGCCGCCAGGCACTTGATAAGCTGCTGCCCTATCAGCGCCAGGATTTCACCGAACTGTTTACCATTATGGACGGGCTGCCGATCACCATCCGCCTGTTGGATCCGCCCTTGAACGAATTCCTGCCGCATACGGAAGAAGATATGGCCGAGGTCGCCAAGGCTGCCGGCACCTCCATGGCGACGATCCAAAACCGATTGGCGGAACTGGAAGAATCCAACCCCATGCTCGGCCATCGGGGCTGCCGGTTAGGCATCTCGTACCCTGAAATATACGAAATGCAGGCCCGCGCTATTTTCGAGGCGGTGGTCGAGGTCGTAAAGGCCGGCAAATCGGCGGAACCGGAAATCATGATTCCGCTGGTTTCGGTACCCGCCGAGTTCGACATCCTGAAAGAGATGATTGATCGGGTCGCGGCTGAGGTCGGCGATGCGGCGGGCATGGAGCTGAAATACATGACCGGCACCATGATCGAACTGCCGCGGGCCGCCCTGATGGCCGGTGAAATTGCCGAAGGTGCGGAATTCTTTAGTTTCGGCACCAACGATTTGACCCAGACCACCTACGGTTTTTCCCGCGATGACGCCGGGCGCTTCCTTGAGACCTACCACAGCCAAGGAATCCTGCCAGAAGACCCATTCGTTTCCATCGACCAGTCGGGCGTCGGCGAATTGGTTCGGATTGGGGCCGAGCGCGGCCGCATGGTGCGTCCGGATTTAAAAATGGGAATTTGTGGTGAACACGGGGGCGACCCGGCCTCCGTCTTCTTCTGTCAAGAAGTCGGGCTGAACTATGTATCGTGTTCTCCCTACCGGGTGCCCATCGCCAGACTAGCGGCGGCGCAAGCGGTACTTCAAGAGTCAGAGAAATAAGAAAATAAAAACGGCGGCAAGATTATATCTGCCGCCGGTTTATTGGGTTTAGGCTCCGTCGCCTAAGTGGTCGCGATTCCGATAGCAACCAAAACCACGAACGCGGCGATTAAAAACACCACCGGCGGAATTTTAGCCCCCTTGCTTTTTTCTTCAGACATATTTGTTGCTCTCCATTGCTCATAAAAAAGCCGGCGGCGCCATTGTAAAAAGCCCCTGCCGGCCACGATTATTTTTAAGACCGGCTAAAAAAGCTTTTTCAGGGGGTTATGTCAATTAGAAATTTCCCTAAGGCTGGATAGAGAGCCGCTTGACAGTCGCTGGGGTAAGGACCAGCGTTGACGAACAATCAATAGGGAATGAGGGCAAGGAATGACCGAAGCGCATCTCGATGACGATTGCATTTTTTGTAAGATCATTCGGGGTGAAATCCCCTGTTTTAAGGTTCTGGAAGATGCTGATGTCCTGGCGTTGATGGATGTCAACCCGATCGCGCCCGGCCATGTGCTGGTCATCCCCAAACATCATGCCAAGGATATTTTGGAAACACCCCTGGATTGTGTCGGCAAGGCCTTCGCCGGCGCCGGGCGGGCCGCCCGGGCGGTGCAAAAAACCTTAGCCCCCGACGGTATCAATATTCTTCAAGCCAACGGCCCAGGCGCCAAGCAATCGGTATTTCATTTGCATGTGCATGTCATTCCCAGGGGCATGGATGACGGCCTATCCATGAATTGGGAATTGGCACCCGGCGACATGGACCAAATCGGCAGGCTGGCGGAACAAATCGCCTCTAACGTCGAATGATAATGGTCCAATCCGGTAGCGGCCTGTCATCGGTGTAGGTGATGTCCGGGCTTAGGGTTTCGTTGCAGAATTTAACGAATTCCATACCGTCGGCGTAATAGAGCCCGGGGTATTGGTCCGGGGCGTCGAAGCGCAACATGTTGAAGCCCATCGCCTTTGTGGTCTTGGACCAAAGCTGTTCCAGGCTGGCTTTGACGTAATCCGCCCATTCATCCCTATTTGCACCCAGGTTCATGTTGTAGGTGCCGCAGACAACGGTGTAATCGGCTGTCTCGGTGGCGATCAGGTGGCTTTGAAAGGTGGCGCGCGAGTCCCGGATTCGGGCATTGGCTTCTTCGATCATCGCCGCCGACATGTCGATGCCGGTATAACGGCTGTTTTTCATCACCGGCCGATCAGCCAGATAGTCGAAAAAGGCACCATAGCCGCAGCCGAAATCGGTAATGCTGATTCCGCCCAGGCGGTCGGGTTCGTCGAACAGGCGCGAAAGGATGTCATAGCGCCGTTTTTGCCATTCCTCGTCCTTCCAAAAGGCGCTTCTCGGGTCGGCGCCGAACTGGGCAACCCGCTTCTCGAAGCTCGCCAGAACCGGCTCCAGCATGCTCCTGGAACGCTGCAGGGTCTCGATGGCTTGGGAAAGGCTTTCGGTCATGGCCCATTATGGCGCATGGAAAGCGCCGAGACGACATTAGTCGGGCTGCGTCATCCAATCGGGCTTTTGCGGGGTTACAACGACCCCCCCGGCCAACAATTCGGCGGAATTTTCCAGCGACTCCAATCGTATCAGCGCAAGGCCAATGCCGCCATCTTCGGTCAACTGGCTTGAGCGCACTTCTCCAGCTTCTTTTTCGCCCAGCATGATGGGGGTTCCAGGTTCCGGAGGCGGATCGGCGAAAGTCACCGGCATCAGGCGCTTTTTAACCAAACCCCGGTATTTGGTCCGGGCCGTCAGTTCTTGGCCCATGTAACAGCCTTTGTCCCAATCGATGCCGTTGAGTTCATCGAAACCGTTCTCAAGCAGTAACGATTTTTCGGGAATCAGGTCACGGGTGGCGTCGGGAAGGCCGAGGGTCAACCGAAGCCGGTCATAATCCACCGGTTCAGCGGCGGTGAACCCGGCCTTTTCCAAAATGGTTTTGGCGTCCGCCTTGGTTAAGATGCAGCGCACGCCGGCTTTTGCCAACCTGGGGTCGGCGTAGACGGCAATCCCCTCCAGCGTGGTTTCGACGGATCTTTCGCCGAATATCGCGGCAACGGTAAAATCCCCAGAACGATCCTCCAAGCCGACATCGGCGCGCAGTTTATACATGGACAGCCGCTTTTGCAGGGCCGCAATGCCGCCCAGTTCGCAATCGAGCAAGAACGTTTCCGCGCCTTCCCCTGTGACGGCTTCGGAAATGAAGAAGTCGTGCAGGTATTTGCCCTGGGGCGTCAGTAAGGCGGCGTATACGGCGTGGCCAGGGGCGACCTTACCGATATCATTGGATACCAATCCCTGCAGGAAGTCGGTGCGATCAGGGCCCGAGACGGCTAAAATACCGCGGTCTTCGAGAATTGCGAAACGGGGGTTATCGGTCATCGGCGGCCTTTCCAGCCCATTGAATACCGGAAGTATATAGAAATAACCATCGGCGTCGGTGTAGAAGTGGGGAGGCATGACGGAGGGTGCAAGGTTGTCAAAAGGTATAAGTCATATTTTGGCCCGGTTTCAACTCTTTACCAGCCCTTAATGCCCATTCGGCTGACGGTCCGTAAACGAGGCAACGTACGGTATGAAAATTTTATTTATAACCTCGACCCGGGTCGGCGACGCCATTCTTTCCTCCGGGCTGTTGAGCAAGCTGATCGCCGATCATCCCAAGGCCAGCATTACCATCGCCTGTGGCCCGGCGGCGGCGCCGTTGTTCGTGGCGGTGCCCAACCTGGATCGGATTATCGTTCTCGACAAGATGATGTTTTCGCTGCATTGGGTTGCCATGTGGACGGGCGTTGTCGGGTCGTTCTGGGATATCGTTGTCGATCTTAGGAACACGCCCATGTCATATTCTTTGGCGGCGGCGAAGCGTTTTCGGTTTGGGCGTACCAAGGCGCCGGGGCATCGGGTGGTTCAGCTGGCGGCGGTCATGGGTCTTTCCGAAACGCCGCCGACGCCCAAAATATGGCTTTCGGACCGGGTCCGGGACCACGCAAAGTCCCTGATTCCTGATGGGTCGCCGGTGCTGGCGATTGGGCCTACAGCCAATTGGTTGGCGAAGACCTGGCGTGCCGAATCGTTTGTCGAATTGATTGAGCGCCTGTCGGGGCCGAGCGGCATTCTGTCAGGCGCCCGTGTCGCCGTATTCGGGCGTGACGATGAACGGCCCATGGCCTTGCGTCTCATCAATGCCATTCCAAAAGATCTGCGCATCGATCTGGTTGGTCAGCTTGACCTTCTGGAGGTCGGCGCCTGTCTTGAAAGGGCCGCATTTTACGTTGGAAACGATTCCGGCCTCATGCATCTTGCGGCGGCGGCGGGGATACCGACGCTGGGCCTGTTCGGGCCAAGCCTAGATGAACTGTATGCGCCTTGGGGGCCGCTGGGCGCCGCCGTTCGTGCCGATAAGTCGTTCGATGAAATCTTCCCGGAAAACTTTGATCACCGGGCGACCGGGACGTTGATGGACAGCCTGACAGTGGACACGGTTGAGGCGGCGGCCCACGCCCTTTGGCGACGGGCGACGGAGGCGGCGTGAGCATGGAGACGATCCAGCTTTCGGCACTTGTCGTCGCCTATAACGAAGAAGCGCGACTGGCCGCGTGCCTGGATGGTCTTACCTTCGCTGATGAGACTGTCGTCGTTCTCGATAAATGCACCGACGGCTCGAAATCCATTGCGTCGGGCTATACGGATCGCTTAATCGAAGGCTCCTGGGATAGGGAAGGTGAACGCCGAAACGTCGGGATTGAGGCTTGCCGGGGAAAATGGATTTTTGAAATTGATGCAGACGAACGGGCGTCCGACGCACTGGCCGAGGAAATCCGGGCTACCATTGAGGTTGTGGAAGGGGACATTTTCAACATTCCGGTGGATAATTTCGTCGGCGATCATTTTATTTGCCACGTTTGGGGCGGCCTGTTCGGCAAGAACGGCTATCCAGGGCTGTTTCGCAAGGGGGTCAAGGTATGGGGGCGGGAACGGGTTCATCCGCACCTGCATGTCAGCGGCCGCCAAGGGACCGATTTGAAAACACCGATCATCCATTATGTGGATCGCAACATTTCCGACATGTTGATATGGCTTGATCGTTACACCACGCTGCGCGCCAAGGACCTAGCCGATTCCGGCGATGTTGGCTCCTTTCCCAACATGGTGCGAAAGATCTTCTCCCGATTTTGGAAGTGTTATGTCACGCGGCGCGGCAACCGGGAAGGCGGCTATGGTTTTGTCATTGCCCTTTGCGCGGCGCTGTATCCGGTGTTGTCCCACCTTAAGGCCCGATTGGAACCGGCGCCGTGAGCAAGGATGGGCTCCAGCTTTCAGCAGTGATCTCGGTCAGGAATGAAGAGGCGCAACTGGCTGATTGTTTGCAAGGTCTCGGCTTCGCCGATGAAATCGTCGTGCTGTTGGACAAATGCACCGACGGGTCCGGCGATATCGCACGTACCTTCACCGACCGCGTTATCGACGGCGATTGGGAGGTCGAGGGTGATCGCCGCAATGCCGGTATCGAAGCCTGCCGGGGGCAATGGATTTTTGAGATCGACGCCGATGAGAGGGTTTCCGATGCGCTGGGCCTGGAGATTCGGGCGTTAATTTCATCGACGCCCTTCGACTGGCATGAAATCCTGGTCGATAATCACATTGGGGACAAGTTGGTGCGCTGGGGTTGGGGGGCGTCCTATGGCAAGGCCGCATATCCGGGGCTGTTCAAAAAGGGCGTCAAGGTCTGGGGCCGGAACCGGGTTCACCCGCCGCTGACTTGGGCCGAGGGTGCGAAGAAGGGACCGCAATTACAAAATCGCATCAGCCATCTGGTCGATCGAAATATTTCCGACATGATCCGCCGGCTCGATAGTTATTCGACGGCGCGGGCGAAAGACCTGCGTCAGTCCGGCGATGTCGGCACCATGCGGTCCAATGTGCGTCGCATTTTTTCGCGTTTCATAAAGTGTTATTTTTTTCGCAAGGGCTACCGGGAAGGCGGCTACGGGTTTTTGATTGCGTTGTTCGCCGGGCTATATCCGATCCTTTCCCATTTGAAGGCAACGTTGGAAGACGAGGATTGAATGGCGCGCATTGTCCTTGCCGATGACGGTATAGAATTTGACGGTCGCACCCCTGATGAAAGGCCCTTGGGCGGCGTCGAATCCTCGGTGGTGGCGTTGATGGAGGAATTGGCGGCCCGCGGCCACGAGGCCATCGTAATGAACAAGTGCAAGGCGGCGCTTAGTCATAATGGCGTGTCCTGGCGGCCCATTGATGAAAACAACTGGCCCGCCACCGCCGATCTTTATATCGCCAACCGGGGCGATAAGCTGTTGGGGCGGATGCCGTCGACCCGGCGCACGGTGTTCTGGACTCACAATCCGGCGGGGTATTTGCTGAAATGGCGGTATCTGACAAAATTGTGGCGGATCAAACCGGCAGTGATCTTCATCGGTGATTATCATGCGACGACCTATCCCAGCTGGGCACCGTCGGGGGAGCGCGTGGTTATTCCCTATGGACTGCCCGAGGCCTTTTGCGGGGCCGAACCATTAATCGACCCGCCGCCGCCCCGTGCCGTTTTTACCTCAAACCCGCTCCGGTCTCTGGATTGGTTGCTGGATGTTTGGGTGGGAAGCATCCGCCCCCGTGTTAGCGCCGCCGAACTGCACGTGTTTGCCGGCGCCGCAACCTATGGAAGCGTCGGCGAGGCGAAGGCCGATGCGATGAATAGCGTGTTGGCACGCACCAGGGCATTGGAATCCGACGGCGTTACTCTCAGGGGGCCGGTGCCCAAAGCCGCCCTCATCGAGGAGTTGCGCACCGCGCGATTGATGCTTTACCGTGGCGATCTCAATGAAACTTTCTGTCTGGCCGTTGGCGAGGCTCAGGCAATGGGAGTCCCCGCCGTGGTCGAGAATCTGGGTTCCGTCAGCGAACGGGTTATCGATGGAGAGACCGGTTTTATCGCTCCTGATGACACCGTCTTCGCTGACCATGCGGTGGCGCTGCTGAGTAACGATGAACTTTGGCGTAGCCAACACCTAGCCGCCTTGAATCAACAACGAAACTGGCGCTGGCCACAGGCGGCGGCGGCTTTTGAGAAGCTGATCACCTGACCATGCGTGTTCTTCAGGCGATGGCGGGGGCGGAATTCGGTGGCGCCGAGGCGTTTTTCATTCGCCTTATCCTGGCGCTCAAACGGGCCGGGCTCGATCAGCGCGTCGTCATCCGCAATCATCCTGCCAGGGCCATGGCACTACGGGATGGTGGCATTGAGCCGGTGGAATTGCCGTTTGGCGGGTTTTTGGATTTTAGCACAAAAGCCGCCCTGAAACGGGAGATCCAGGCCTATCGGCCGGATGTGGTGCTGACCTGGATGAACCGCGCCACGGCCCAGTGCCCGCAAGGGGACTTCGTCCATGTCGGACGGCTGGGGGGATATTACGATCTCAAGTATTACCGGAGCTGCGATCATTTGATCGGCAACACCGAAGACATCCGCGATTACCTGATCGCCGACGGATGGCCCAAGGAAGGTGCCCATTACCTGCCCAATTTCGTTCCTGGCCACAAGGCCGAACCGATCTCGCGCCGGGAATTCTTTACCCCCGAAGGGGCGCCGCTGGTGGTCGCCCTGGGCCGGCTGCACGAAAATAAGGCGTTTGATGTGTTGTTGGAGGCCATGGTCCGGATACCCGACGCCTATCTTTGGATTGCCGGTGATGGCCCGTTGCGCAAGGATTTGGAAAAGACGTCAGAGGATGTCGGGGTCAGGTCCCGGACCCGTTTCCTCGGCTGGCGTGAGGATACGGCGGCGCTTCTGGCCGCCGCTGACATTTTCGTTTGTCCTTCGCGCCATGAACCCTTGGGCAATGTCGTCCTTGAGGCCTGGGCCCAGGGCATGCCGGTGATCGCGGCGGACAGCTACGGCCCCGGTACCTTAATTGAGAACCGGGAAACGGGAATTCTGGTACCCGTGGACGACGCGCCGACAATGGGCAAGGCGCTGCGCAACCTTTTTGAAGATGACCAACTCCGCCACCGGATCGCCCGCCAGGGTCAACAAGCCTACAAGAAGAACTTCACCGAACAGATCGTCATCGACCAATACCTTGATTTTTTTGAATCCCTGCTGAAAACGGACGAAACACCGGGTCAGGAGGCACCCTGATGTGCGGGATCGCCGGCATCATGACGGTTTCAGGCGATGCCCCCGATGGGAAAGCGCTGCAATCGCTGACCGACGCCCTGGCCCACCGGGGGCCGGATGGCGACGGCATCGCCGTTTCCGGCGGCGTCGGCCTGGTGCAGACGCGCCTGGCCATCATCGACCTGGAAACCGGCGATCAGCCATTTTTGGCGGCGGCCGGAAAGGGCAAGGAAAACGCGGCCCTCGTCGCCAACGGCGAAATCTACAACTATGTGGAATTGCGCCTCGATATGGGCCGGGTCGATTTTCAAACCAAGTCCGATTGCGAGCCGCCGTTGCATTTGTATTTCCGCCACGGGCTCGGCTTCGCCCGGCATCTGCGCGGCATGTTCGCCATCGCCATCCATGACCCGGAGGAGGATTGCCTGGTGCTGTCCCGCGATCCCTTCGGCATCAAACCGCTATATTACGCCGAAATCGAAACCGGCTTCGTGTTTGCCTCGGAGCCTCAGGCGCTGCACCGTGCCGGCTTGGTGAAAGCGGCGCTAAAGGCCGGCCCCCGCGACGAGCTGTTACAGCTCCAGTTCTCCACCGGCGCGGAAACGGTCTTTGAAGGCATAAAGCGGCTTTTGCCCGGCGAGACCTTGCAGGTGCGCCGGGGCCGGATTAGCGACCGACTGGTTATGCATGCGCTGCCCGGCGGCGGACCGGGGGACATGCCCAAGGGGATGGCGCTCCGGCGCTTGGATGAATTGTTGAATGAAAGCGTCGGCA
The DNA here is from genome assembly GCA_002938315.1 of Alphaproteobacteria bacterium MarineAlpha3_Bin2. Lineage (GTDB taxonomy): Bacteria > Pseudomonadota > Alphaproteobacteria > Rhodospirillales > Casp-alpha2 > Casp-alpha2. Next base: position 16,110 of record PTLL01000036.1, read on the forward strand.
TCCATCAAAGATCCGATGTGCCCTACGGTATGTTTCTGTCCGGCGGCATCGATTCCTCGGTGCTGTTGACCATGATGACGCGGCTGAATGAACGCCCGGTGCGGGCCTTCACGGCGGGGTTTTCCGGCACCACTGTCAGCGATGAGCGCGACCATGCCCGCGCCGTTGCCGCCGCCACGGGCGCCGATCACACCGAGGTAGACTTTTCCGAGAACGATTTCTGGGCGCTGCTGCCGGGGGTGGCTGCGGCCATGGATGACCCGGCTGCAGATTACGCGGTGCTGCCGACCTATAAGTTGGCGGCGGTGGCCAGGGACGCCGGGCTTAAGGTGGTGCTGAGCGGTGAAGGCGGGGACGAAATGTTCGGCGGCTATGGCCGGTACCGGCGGGTGCGGCGGGCCAGGATTTTTGGCGGCCGTCCGATGCGCGAAGGGGGGGTATTCGACGGTCTGGGCGTGTTGCGGGATCACCCCACGGGATGGCGCGATGGTTTCACTAGGATTGAGGCGGACGCTAAAACGCCGGGCCGGACCGTGCTGCAATCGGCGCAAGCCGTCGATTGCGCCGATTGGCTGCCCAACGACCTGTTGACCAAGCTCGACCGCTGCTTGATGGCGCATGGGGTCGAAGGCCGGGTGCCGTTGCTCGACGTTAAGTTGGCGAGCTTCGCTTTTGGTCTTCCTGATAAATTGAAAGTGCGCCGGGGCCAGGGCAAATGGCTGTTACGCAAATGGTTGCAATCGGCACTGCCCGCAGCCAAGCCGTTCACCAGGAAAAAGGGTTTCACGGTGCCGGTGGGCGAGTGGATTGGCAGGGAAGGGGCAAGGCTCGGCCCGCTGGTGGCCAAGCAATCCTGTATCGATGAAATTTGCGATCCCCAATCGGTTGAAGGCCTTTTCATGGCGTCAGGCAGTGGGAACGGCCAAAAAGCCGGACAAGCGGCTTGGGTCTTATTATTCTATGCGCTATGGCATCGCCGCCACATCCAGGGGGTCGAACCTGAGGGCGGCGTGTTCGAGGTGCTCGGCGGGTAGTCCTTTGGGCGTCCGTGATTAGATTCTTGCGCCGGTGAGGACTTTCGGTTTCGGCAGGTTTTCCCAATCCAGGCCAACGGCGATCAGGCAACTGGTGCCATTGGGCTGGGTAATTACTATGGTCCAGGTCCCTTCTTGGGAGGCGAAGACCTCGATGATGCCACCGCTGGCGGTGAGGCCCATGGAAACCGGTGCTTCAGTATAGGACTTCTTCAGGCTATCGGAAATGCTTTGGTGGGACCCGCAAACCGGCTGCGCCAGGGCCGCCGGGGCGGAGAGGACTAAGCCGATTGTCAGAATTAGAGTGCTCAAAATGACCGTGGCATAGCGTCTCATGACGTGGCCCTTTTTGTTATTCAACAGTCCAACGGGGGGCACTTTTTAAAAATCGCTACGGTTATTGGCTCCGTATTCACACTTTCTCCCATCTGTCTGTCGGTTCGGTTTCCGCCCTCTCGAAAGCCGAAAATACCTTTAAATAAAGCCTATTAGCCTATTTTCAGGTTGCCACAGCATAAATCTATATGGTTAAGGATCGATGAAGGAGATGGCAACGTTCAGGGCGTCAATCAGGCGGGGCCTTTTCTTGGCACTTTTTTCGTGTGACGTTGGGCTTCGATATGACTGAAACCACAGACATCACCATCCGCCACCCCGACGATTGGCACCTGCACCTTCGTGATGGCGATATGCTGAAGGCAGTGCTGCCGTTTACCGCGCGGCGTTTCGCCCGCGCCATCGTGATGCCCAACCTTGACCCGCCTGTGACCACCGCCGCCGCCGCCGAGGCCTACCGCGACCGCATAACCGCCGCCTTGCCGGCAGACGCGTCCTTCACGCCGCTGATGACGTGTTATCTCACCGACGATGCGGACGCCGGTGACATCGTTGACGGCTTCGCTACGGGTATATTCACGGCCGTAAAATTGTTTCCTGCAGGGGCGACCACCAATTCGGCCTACGGCGTCACCGATATGGGGAAGGTGCTGGGCGTGCTGGAACGCATGGCATCGGCCGGCATGCCGCTGCTGGTGCATGGAGAAGCCACCGACCCCGGCGTCGATGTTTTTGACCGCGAGGCGGTGTTTATCGATCGCACCCTGGCGCCGCTGCTCGACCGCCTCCCCGGTCTCAAGGTGGTATTCGAACACATCACCACGTCCGACGCTGTCGATTTCGTCTTAAGCCGAGGCGATAACTTGGCCGCCACGGTGACCGTCCACCATTTGACCATCAACCGGAACGCCTTGTTTGAAGCCGGGATCAATCCCCACATGTATTGCCTGCCGGTGGCGAAACGAGAACCCCACCGCCTGGCGCTCAGGAAGGCGGTAACGTCGGGCTCAGTGAAATTCTTCCTCGGCACCGATTCCGCGCCGCACGCCTTGACGGCGAAAGAGGCCGCCTGCGGTTGCGCCGGTATTTTTTCGGCCCCGGCGGCGTTGGAACACTATGCCCAGGTGTTCGATGAAGAAAACGCCCTGGATCATTTCGAGGCCTTTGCCTCGCTGAACGGGCCGAAGTTTTACGGACTGGCGCCCAACGAAGGCCAAATTACCCTGACAAAGACTGCCGGTACCGTCCCCGACAATGTTGCCGTTAAAGGCGGCGGTGCCGTGAAGCCGTTTTTGGCCGGACAGCCGCTGGAATGGGCTGTCGTTGATTAATTATAGAGAGTGAAAGAAAAACCATGACCGACGAAAACCAATTCACCGCCATCGTCCTGGAACAAGACGATGACCGCAACGTCACCGCCGGAATCCAGACCCTGCCCAACGACCGCCTGCCGGAAGGCGACGTCACCGTCGGGGTCGAGTATTCGACCTTGAACTACAAGGACGGCATGGTCGTTCAGGGCCAAGGGCGGCTGGTGCGCGACTACCCGCACGTGCCCGGCATCGATTTTGCCGGCACCGTGGAAACGTCGGATTCGCCCGATTACAACCCGGGCGACAAGGTACTGTTGAACGGTTGGCGCGTCGGTGAAACCCACTGGGGCGGATTGTCCACCCGCGCCCGGGTCAAATCCGACTGGCTGGTGCCGGTGCCCGAAGGGTTGAGTACGGAACAATGCATGGCCATCGGCACCGCCGGGTACACCGCGATGCTGGCGGTGATGGCGCTGGAAGACCACGGCCTGACACCGGAAAGCGAAGGTAATGTTTTGGTGACCGGGGCGGCCGGCGGCGTCGGTTCCATCGCGGTGTCCATCCTCGGCAACCTGGGGTATCGGGTGGCGGCGTCGACGGGGCGTGCGGAAACCCACGAATACCTGAAAGACTTAGGGGCGGCGGAAATTATCGGCCGTGACGAACTGTTGGAACCGCCGAAGGGCCCGCTGGCGTCCGAACGCTGGTCCGGTATCATCGACAGCGTCGGCGGCCCGACCCTGCACACTGCATTGGCGTCGCTGCGCACCCATTCCAGTTGCGCCGCCATCGGGTTGGCGTCCGGGTTCAAGCTGGAGACCACGGTAATGCCGTTCCTGCTGCGTGGCATTAACCTTCTTGGCATCGATTCCAACACCTGTCCGAAAGACCGCCGCCTCATTGCCTGGGACCGGCTTTCCAAGGAGCTGCCCTTGGACAAACTGGCCGCCGTCACCAGCTCGGCATCTCTTGCCGATGTGCCTGAATTGGCCGGTAAAATTGTCCAGGGTCAGGTCCGCGGGCGCACCGTGATCGACACCCACAATTCCGGCTGATCGATCCAAGTCTTTGGAATCGTTAAGGACTTGTTAACGGCGCCGATAAGGGCCTGATTTGGCATCATTTATGCGTTTATCTCCGTCATCAGCGGTGTCTTTGGCTTGCCGCCGCCCACGGGAGATAAACAATGTTAAGAATTTTAGCGACGTTTGGGCTGGTCTCTGTTCTCGGCGCTTGCGGCTATGTTTCGGAATACGAAAAGGCCGTTTACGACTGGGAACCGACCTATTGCTATAAATCCATCGGCAAAGTGGTGTGTTACAAGGAGCCCTACCACCGTGACGAAAAGCGGCTGGTCAACTATTTCGGCCCCGATCCCAGCCGCTATGACAAGCCCGAGCCACCGGAACGCGCGCCCCATGCGCCGCCGCAAATGGTCAATTACTGGGTCAAGGACGCCGAGCCGATTCCGCGGCCGGCGCCGACCGGGCAGCTCGCCAACTTGCCGTGGCTGGACCCTGTCCAAAACCAGGCCGATACCGACCGGCGGGAATATGTGCGGCTGAACGCCAACCCCAAGGGCGTCCAGGCGTTGCTCAAAACCATGGGGATCGGACCGGACGCCGTCATCGTCAAAAAAGCCGTGATTAAGGCGGCGCCGGCGCCCCAACAGGCCGCAGTGCGCCCGGCCCCGGCACCGGCCTTGCAACCGGCGCCAAAGGCGCAACCGAAACCGCCGGTGATCGAAGTCGACGTGTTTTAACGATTTGATTTAACCCTTTGTCGGCGGTGATCCCCGTGCCGCAGACGAATGGCTTCGTGACGCGCTTCTCACTCCCCCCCTGTCTCTCCCAAGGGAACCGCCGAACGACCCAAGGCCGCCGGGTGGGCCAAAAACCCGCCCGGCGGTCCCCCTTTTCCAGAGCATTCGCCAAACGACCTCATGGCTTCCGGATCGGACAGAAAGTCCATCCGGGGGTTTGAGAGGCGGTGCCGGGCCTTCGCCTTGACAGCCGAAGCGCAATCAACCTATATCCGTGTTTCCTGGACAGAGTCCTTGGGGCGGAGTAGCTCAGTTGGTTAGAGCACCGGAATCATAATCCGGGTGTCGGCGGTTC